>NZ_JAEQCE010000022.1:0-120475 GCF_020738665.1 Microcoleus sp. PH2017_08_TRC_O_A | reverse complement strand
GTCATTATAAAGCGTCTCTGTAGCTTCTAAGCATGGTGAATTTATGTCAAAATATACTCACCACTGGCGAACAGTCTTCAATAAGATGCGTTCCCCCTGTGGATAAACCCGCCCTGTCACCACCGACAACCTACATCAACCTGAAATTTGCATCGCATAGAAAAATTGTACATGATGATTTATCGTTGGGTGGGGGCGGGTTTTTTAGATTGTTTATTTCAGGCGATTATTTAACAATTATCAACAATCTGGATAAACCCGCCCTGTCACCACCGACAACCTACATCAACCTGAAATTTGCATCGCATAGAAAAATTGTACATGATGATTTATCGTTGGGTTGGGGCGGGTTTTTGAGATTGTTTGTTTCAGGCGATTATTGTTGGTGAACCCGCCCCTACAAAATACTGAACCGTATCAATTTCTACCCAATCTCGTGCAAGAAATCGAAATTACCGTCTCCCACAGAGTTTCTAAGCGTATTGATAATTTTTGTTGTATTATCGTAAGGCCCCTCAATATAATAAGGTTTTCCATCGCGACCGAATTTCAAGCTGATTTCGCTGGTTGGTTCTCCTAAATGAGCCTTCGACTCCTCGAAATCGCGATGCGGTTTAAAGCCTAATTTTTTGGCATAGGCGATCGCGCCCCAAACCAGTGCTTGTGCTTGCTCTAAACTAATCTCCTCGTATTCTTGCCCAAACTGCGAGTAAGAAAGCTCAACGAGATTTTTATATTGGCTATCGTTGCAGTTACGTGGCGGCATGGCATCCTTAACTCCCAAACACCAGTAGTCGATCAAATAAGAGGTTGCAACAAAACGATTGTATCCCTTGGAACGGGTAACCATCACTAAACCCAAACCGCCCGCTTCAGTGGTTTCATTTCGCAACAAGGCATTCGCAAAATTTACATCCACGAGACATTGAGCAACGGGCAATAACTCTCCTTTTTCGGCGCTAGCGAGGGCTGTTTGTTCTGCCTGAGATATCAGAAAGCTACTGACTTCGGATGCTTTCAATCCTAACTTTCGGGCAATTTGTTTGGGCGTTAATTGGCGATCGCGCAGGTTGAGAATCTCTTGTTCTTGTTCGGGTTGCATGGTTTTTCTACTCCTGTCAGGGCAGGGTTCGATCTGAGTAGATCATTGTATCGCGATCGGGCGCGAAAGTACAGATTGACTTTGGTGACGAGGGTTGAGAAACCGGGTTTTTGTGACAAACTTCGTAACATTGCAAATATTCAGGAAAAAACCCGGTTTCTTAGATGGTGCGCGAGGGCCGAGAAACCGGTTTTTTTTGAGAGACTTCGTTATTATCGATAAAAATCGTAAAAACCCGGTTTCTTAGATGGTGCGCGAGGGCCAAGAAACCGGGTTTTTTTGAGAGACTTCGTTACTGTCGGTAAAAATCGTAAAAACCCGGTTTCTTCTAATTCTGCCCTAATTCTGGCGGCCGCCCCATTAAGCCGGTCATCAAGCGCAATGCTAAAAACCTCACAGGCGGAATTGTCCGCAAACACCACAATCCAAAGCGGCGAAATGCTACAATTGGCATCCAAGTATTAGAAAACAATCTGTCTAGAAAATCGGTAAATCCTAACACGATTAAATTCTCTTTTTTGCGCCAGTTGTGATACCGTTTCAATACTCGCAAATCGCCGATGTCTTCGCCTTTTTGGTGGGCTTGCTGCAAGATTTGCCCGATCGCCCCTGCGTCTCGAATGCCCATATTCAATCCCTGTCCGCCCACGGGATGGCAGCAGTGCGCCGCATCCCCAATCAGTGCTAATCTGGGCAACACGTAGCGATCGCTCTGCATTAACTGCACTGGAAACAAAAAGCGATCGCTCTCCAACTCCAAGCGCCCTAAAATCCCGCCCGTGCGCTGTTCCAACAAAGTTAAAAACTCTTTTTCGTCCATAGACTGCAAAGCTTTTGCTTCCGCGTGGGGTGCTGTCCAAACTACTTGACAACGGTTCCCCGGTAATGGTAAGACTCCCATCGGGCCGCTCGGCCAGAAGCGCTCAAAAGCAATATCGTTGTGCGGCTTTTCAGCTTTAATAGTAATGGCAACGCAGGATTGCCAGTATTTCCAGCCGCGAGTGCCGATCTTTGCTGATGTGCGGATTCGCGATTTAGATCCGTCGGCGGCGACTAATAATTTGGTGCGAATTGTGCGAGTTTCGCCCTGTTGTTTGATTTGAATTTCGGCGCAATTAGTTAAATATTTTACCTCGACTACTTCCGCCGGACAAACCCAACTAAAATTCTGGTTTTTTGCTAAGGATTCCTGCAAAGCTGACAGCATGACTCGATGCTCGCCAACATAACCTAAAGCTGTTTTTGGTACGGGTAATTTGCCAGTATTTCCTAAATCCGGGCGGTGGAATTCGACGACTCCGGGATAGTCGCCGTCGCAGAGGCTAATTTGCTCGAAGGTGGTGATTTGCGGCAAGATTTGTTCCCACACGCCGAGGCCTTCTAAGATCATTCCCGATAGCAGGGTGATTGCATAGGCTTGTTTTTTGGCTGCTGCTGCTGCGGGGAGTTGGGTTTCTATGATGGCTATTTTTAATCCTGAATCTTTGAGGGCGCACGCTAAGGTGGCGCCGACTATGCCGCCTCCGACGATCGCGATATCAAAGTCTAATTCCTGGGTTTGCGCGGAGGCTGTTGTTGCAGAAAGTTGGTTTATGGGCATTTTCAAGGGATTTTTTTAAGTGAATAATTATATTTACTCTTGTATTGTAAAGAATTATTTCGATTTTGGGCGATCGACTGAGACGGGGAGATGACTATTTTGCAAGGTGCGACGCTTGCTACTGCGGAGTGTTTTCTGTGGCGATCGCAATTACTGGGTATGTAGTTGGGCTTTAGCCCCAAGAGCGCTGAAGCGCAACTACGTACCTGGTTGGTATGTTGTTGGGCTTTAGCCCCAAGAGCGCTGAAGCGCAACTACGTGCCTCGGAGCGCTGAAGCGCAACTACGTACCTAAGAGCGCTGAAGCGCAACTACGTACCTAAGAGCGCTGAAGCGCAACTACGTGACACTCAGAAATTAATGACTGATGACTAATGACTGATTACTGCTCACCATTTCCTTTTCCTTGATGTTTTCCGTTGCTTGGGCTGATAGATTCTGGGAAATGGGAATCTCTATGATAAACTCTGCACCTTTCCCGGGTGCAGAAACACATTTCAATTTTCCTCGGTGTTTTTCAACTATAATTTGATAGCTGATTGATAGTCCTAAGCCAGTGCCTTTGCCGACGGGTTTGGTAGTAAAAAATGGATCGAACAATTTGCTCATAACTTCAGGATTGATTCCCATCCCGTTGTCGGCAATCCGAATGGTTACTGTGTCTGAATTTGCACTGGTGTTAATCTGAATGGTGTTGGGGCTAGCATATATTTCTGTTGGAGAACGCTTGCTGTTGTATTCTTCGAGGGCATCGATCGCATTTGCTAACAGATTCATAAATACTTGATTGAGCTGACCTGCATAGCACTCGACTTTGGAGAAGCTGCCGTAGTTTTTGATAATCTCGATCGCCGGACGAACTGCATTAGCTTTGAGCTTGTGCTGCAAAATTACTAAAGTGCTTTCGATTCCTTCGTGAATGTCTACTCGCTTCATCTGCGATTCGTCGAGTCGGGAAAAGTTACGCAAGGATACAACTAAGTCGCGGATGCGATCGGCTCCTACTTTCATTGATTCCAAAATCTTCGGAAAGTCTTCTATTAAGTAATCAATTTCTATCTCTTCGGCTGATAAAGCAATTTCCGTGACGGGATTTGGGTATTTTTCCTGGTAAAGGTGGAGCAATTCGAGCAAGTCTTTGGCGTATTGGCTGGCGTGGGTGATGTTGCCGTAGATGAAGTTAATCGGATTGTTGATTTCGTGGGCGACTCCGGCGACTAGCTGGCCGAGTGAAGAGATTTTTTCGGTTTGGATTAGTTGCGCTTGGGTTTCGTGCAAGTCGCGGAAAGCTTTTTCGAGCTGGGCTGCTTGCGATCGATATTGCCCTGCTGATTGCTTGAGTGCTTCCAATACTTGGACGCGATCGCTAATATCCGTGTGCGTGCCCACCCATTCGCGAATGCTGCCGTCTGTTGCTAAAACTGGGACTGCGCGCACCCAAAAGTGCCTGTAGCTGCCGTCAGACGCCCGCAAGCGGTGTTCGACTTCATAGAGGTTTTTGGTTTCGACTGCGCGCATCCAAGCTTGCAGCGTGAGATCGCGATCGTCTGGGTGAATTGCCGAAAACCAGTTGTTTGTGGCTTCCTCCAAGCTTTGGCCTGTATATGCCATCCAGTCTGTGGGCGCGATCGGCTTTCCTTGTGCGTCTGTGATCCATACGAGTTGCGCGGTAGCAGCGATCAGCGATCGGTATCTTTGCTCGCTTAAACGCAGGGCTGTTTCGGCTTGGAAGCGATCGCTGATGTCGCGGGCGATGGTAGAAATATATGCGAGTTGGCCGTCTGGTGCTGAGTGGGAGATGATGACTTGGCTGACGGGAATTTCAACTCCCGAGGCTGACACGAAGGCTGTTTCTCCACTCCAAACACCGCCTGAGATTGCGGTGGCGATCGCTTGCTGGAAGGTGCTGCGGGCTGAGGCTGCGGCAAATTCTCCAACTTGTTTGTTCGATATATCTTCGTTTTCGTCGATACCCACCATTTTTCTGCCTGCTTTGTTCATGTAAACAGCGTGCCCGTCGAGATCGCAGATACCTACAAAATCCGGCGTTGCTTCGAGAATTGCTGCCAGACTTCTGTTGGCGACTTCTGCTTGTTTGCGATCGGTAATATCCCGCGCGATGCTAACTATACCGCTGATTTTTCCTTGCCCGTCTCGGTAAGCGTTTTTTGTCGAAAGAAATGTCCGTAATTTTCCTTGAACTGGCAATTCTTCTTCCATTACTTGCGTTTTTCCCGCTGTCACGATCTGGCGATCGGTTTTGGTAATATTGGCCGCAATTTCCGCAGGAAATAACTCGCTGTCATCTCGGCCGATAATGTCGTCAAAAGACTTGCCAATGATGCTAGCTCCCGCAGCGTTGAGCATCATGTAGCAGCCCTGAATGTCTTTGACAAATAGGGCGGTCGGCGTACTGTTAATGACTGTGAGCAACAGGTTGTAGTTTTTTTGGAGCGCCTGCTCTGTTGTGTGAGAATCGAGAATTTGCTGCTGCAATTGCTCGTTAGCAAGTTGGAGTTCAAGAGTCCGTTTCTCAACTTGACTTTCTAAGTCTGATTTAGCTTTGATCAGCCCCAGTTGGGTTCGATAGCGCCTTCGGTCTGCGGTGCAGAGACTTTTCGCATTCTGCCAAATCAGAACAGTAAAAACGATCGCGTTCAATACGCTTAACAGCGATATTCCTAGCTCCGGGGAGTAGGCTTGCAACCGCTCTCCCGAGATGATGAAGTAACCAGCCAAAGTCGGAATAACCATCGCCTGTGGCAACAACCGCCTTGCCATGATGCCGCCCGCGCGATCGCTCACAATTACTGCTATCAATCCTCGCTCTGGACTAGCAAATAAAAGCCCCAGGCTCAGTAACATAAATGCTACGGAGGTGTGCAAAGCCATTCCTGTATAGCCAATTGTGTAAAAGAAAGGTTTGCCGTAGATGTAGCCGATCAAACCCAGATATGCAATTAAAAATGCACAACAGCTTAAGATTTGAACCCGCAGGTATTTGGGGCGGCGTAGAGACAGCAGCAGCAAGGCAGTTCCCTGCAATAAAAAAGCAGTGGCAGTATTCGGCGCCATCCGTCCCGGTGCTGAGATACTTGTGAGGTTAGAATTGTCTTTAAATAGCAGTTGGTCGATGCCTAAGTCTAAATTAGAGCTATATTGAATTAGGGTGAATAGACTGATTAATATAATTAAAAGTGAACTGGAAACAATTAAAGCTTTATCTATTTTTTGAGCTTTAATTGTTGTTGATTTGGCACGCCTGCGCTGTTGCAGAAACAGAGACAATCCGCTCAAAATAAAGCAGACCGCTGTGTTGGCTTTCATGCTCGGGAGTTCTGGAAAAATGCTCTTTAAGAGTTGCAGGTCGAAGATCCAACCCAACATGACTGTACAGCCGATCGCGATTACTGCAATACCAGCCTTTTTGGAAAAAGACTGGAGTGCTGCAATTGGGGTTGAGGGCGGCTGCACTTTTTGCGATCGTTCAAAAAATTCCAATTTCTCGCTCCCTCAAATTATGTGGGTTTCTAGGTGTTGAAGGTAACAATAAACACTCTACTTATATTGTTGCTAGATATACCAAGCTGCTTAAGAGATTGTTAAAACTGCGTAGATAGCACATAATACTAACTATGTTATCTAACTTGAGATAGAGTGTCAACTAAAGTAACAGGCTTTGATGTATAAGGCATTGGTCAGAATTCAATAATTTTTCTTGATTGTTAGTTAAAATAAAAAATTCTTTTTTCTTTCGGATTTGTCCTTATTGTTTGTTACTTATTCCTTGTTCCTGCGAGGTGGTAAAAAGTGCGATCGCCCGATTCATCTTCCGGGCAGAGTGTTTTTACTCACTCATTCGAGGGGTAATGGTAAAGGATTGTGCGATCGACTCCGCAGGGCGCTAACAACAAAAATAGCAGTCGGATTGTCAACCGGCTGCTGTGGCTGTGGTTCGTGTTCTGCTATCAGTTGGCTCCGCTAACCTCACAAAAGATAAAACTGTGCGCTTGAAACCAATCCTACACAAACTTTCGTCCGCTTTCGCAGACTCAAGAGGGGGATATTCAAGCCGGATTTGGTATCAAATCTGACCTCAACGGTGTTGGGTTTCCTTCTTTCATTAATGACTGTTGACTGTTGACTGCTGACTGCTGACTGTTGACTGTTGCTAGTAATTAGTTAACGGTTGTGTGTTGTTAGTAAGTAATTAACGATATTACTGGTTATTAGTTACTGGTTATTAGCACGAAATAACCAATAACTAATAACCAATAACCAATAACTAATAACTAACAACCAATAACCAATAACCAATAACCAATAACTAATGACTAATGACTACAGACCAAATTTTGAACTGCTTCCAAAGCTTCGGTTGCTGACTGGTAACGCTGGGGGAAAGAGTACAGCACCATCTGGTCTAAAATGCTAGCAAGCTCCGGCGTCACGGTTGCATTTTTCTGCCAAATAAGATTGCCTAAATTATCGACTTTGAGTTGTTTCGGGCGCATCCCTGTCAAGGCTTGAATCCCGATGATCCCAACAGCATAAATGTCGCTGCAAAATTTCGGTGCGCCGATGGCTTGTTCGGGAGGAATGTATTCTTGATGAGTGCCGCCGCCGCGCGATTTGGTTTGACCGTTGCTATTTTGGGAGGTATTAATTTCTTTGACGGCCCCAAAGTCAATTAATACAATCTTGTTATCTGGTGATCGCTTGATTAAGTTTTGAGGGTGCAAATCGCGGTGAATTACATTTTCTTTGTGAACGAAGACTAGCACTTCTAAGATATCTTTCAACAAAGCAATAACTTGATGTTCTTTCCAGGGTTGACCTTCGATGAGTTCTTGATACAGTGGTTGTCCTTCGATGAATTGATAGACTAAATAAAAATATCCATCTTCTTCAAATCGAGCTAACAATTCTGGTATGCGATCGTGTTGGCCTAAGCGATATAACACTCGCGTTTCTAGATCGAATAGCTTGCTGGTTTTCTCTGACTGGCTTTTCAGGCGCTTGACGAGACACAAAGGTCGATCGGGCAAATTTTCATCTTCAGCGAGATATGTATCGCTGTACTCGGTGCTGACTAAGTGTTCTCGGATTCGGTAACGCATCCGCAGCAGCCTTTGCAAGATCGGATCGACAGATTTAACAGGTTTTGTGCCTTTTTCTAGAGATCTCATGATACAGTCCCAAAGATTTGCTCCGACTACTCTTTCTTCTGGTCGAATAATTTCTGCTTGCTTCAATACCTTGGTGAGGTCTTTCCACAATTTGTAGCCGACATATCGCCCCAGGTATCCCACTGTGTACCCGCGGGCGATCGGATCGTTTTGCTGAATTTCTTGGTACGTCAAACCAGTTAAAACGCCTTTAATTATCGACTGCTGCAACCGACTCAGGTTTTTTTCTGTTTGTTGGTATACCAGGTTGTCCAAAAAAGTTATTGCTTCTTCTACCGTCATAGGCTTCATATTTTAAGTGATTTGTACGGGAGTCACGCATTTTTCTATGCTTAAGTTTCTGTTATACATGATTTGACTTAACTTTGATAGCTTTGTCTACTGATTGAAATATATTTTTATAAATATGACTTTTATGACTTTAAGTTATGACTTTTATGAATTGACATGATTCATAGTTGCGATTATTGTATCAAGTACAAGTTTTAAATAGAGAATATATTCCCAAATTAGCACGTTGCAATTTTGACTGTACCCAATTAAAAAAAATCCTTAGTTAGCTTTTTACCCAGAGCGAAGCCGAAGGGCTGTCTTCCTTCTATAACTACAGCAAAGTGCGATCGACTCGGTACCGATCGTAGCGTTACTTTAATCGGCGCCAGCGGTAACGATTTTATCAGCGGCAGATAATCAAGTGTTGGCAACGGTGACTGGGTTCAATAGTTTGGTTACTGCATCGGATTTCGTGTTGCTGTAGATTCATTTTTGAGATTCCCTACTTTTTTAAGAAGTGGGGAATCTCGCAACTACGATTTTTTCTGGATGATTTTACCGCAGAGGCCGCAGAGAGCGCAGAGAAGAAGAGAGAGATAATATTAAAAAGGCAGAAGGAAGTTCGGCAACGGATTGTGTAACGGATGTAACGGATGGAATTCCGATGGAAGAATGAATAAGGAAGAGGGAAGAAGGGAAGAATTGGACAATTGAAGAGAGGGAGAAACGGCTATTAATGCCCAATGCCCAATGCCCAATTCCCAATTCCCAATTCCCAATTCCCAATTCCCAACTACTTAATCTTGTTTACGTAGCCCCACAAACTGTAATCGCGACTCAGCCAACCCCGGAAAAAAGCCATTTGACTCGGATCTTCTTGCACTCGTTTGTAGCGGTAAATAATCCGTTCGTTAATCATTTGCAGCGCCGTATTTTTGTTATTAGCAGATTTTAGTGCATCCCTCGTGCGCGCATCAAAAACACCAGTTTGCGGCAATCCTAAAGCTTGCTGCAAAAATGTAATAGAATTGTTAATACCAAAATTAACAGCAGTGTCAAACATGACGATCGCCAAAGCAGGCTGCATCGTACCCGACAGGCTCGAATCCCAGTAATATTTATAAATTTCCATGAGCTCTGCTTCCGACATCTGCGTCACGTCGAGGGGTGGCAGCCCGCGACTGTAGCGGTAGGAGTTGTATTCCGTTTGCAGGATGCCCCGATAGGTTCTGCCGCCCTTATCTGCGGGGTGATTGCTGAATCCGCCCTCAAAATATAGGGTGAAATAAAGGGCTGTTTGAAATAGTCGCTGCCGAAAGTCGGCTGTCTGCTTTTGCGCGAGAGTCTTTTGGGCAAAGGGTAAGGGGATTGCTAAGGCTAACAAGAGTATCCCCAGCAGGAGGTTTGGTTTCCACTTGATGTGATGTTGGCGCTGTGTCGCTTGCTTCTCGCTCATAAATTATCTGTGACGATCGCCCGTAGTTCCGATAAAACTGCTACTCTGCAAAATAATCTAAATTCAACCTTTAACTTGATAGCACAGATAGGGCGCCAAATGAATTCCGATTTTCGCAACCAATCCGAAACACCCCAATTAGAAGATGCTGCATCGCTGACTGTCGTTGCAGAAACTTATTACTCTGAAGGCAATTTAGCAGCCGCCGTGGCTGCTTGTCGCCGAGCTCTGGAATTGCAACCGAATTGGGCGGCGGCTTACGTGACAATGGGCAATGTGCAGCAAGCAAGCGGCCAGATTCAGGAAGCAATGCGGTTTTATTCGGAGGCGATCGCCCTGAATCCCGATTTTGCTGAGGCTTATGCTAATTTGGGGAGTATGCTCTACAAACAAGGGCATTTCGTGGAGGCGATCGTCAATTACCAAAAGGCGATCGAACTTAAACCAACTTTGGCTGCTGCTTACTGGAATTTGGCAGGCGCACTGAAGCAGCAAGGGCAGTCGGATGCAGCCGTAGCCTACGAGCAAAAAGCCCTAGAACTCAATCCCCATCTAGCTCAGGTAGATTTTCACATAAATTTAGGCGATAAATTAGCGCGGCAAGGGAAGTTAGACGAGGCTGTGGCTGCATGGCAACAGGCGATCGCATTTAAACCCGATTTACCCGAAGCCTACTGTCAAATTGGCATAATTTTGCGCCACCAGGGCAAAGCAAAAGAAGCCATACCCAACCTGCAAAAAGCCCTAGAAATCAAACCAGATTTTATTGCCGCCCACCAACATTTGTGCGGCATCCTCCGAGATACTAGCGATTTAGCAGCCGCGCGGCAAGCCGTACACAAATACAGCCAAATGTGCGCCGAAACCGATCCAATTATGACGGCGATTTACTACGTCAGCACCTATCAAGTCTCGGGATTGAATCAAATTGCGCGCGATCGATTTTTAGAGTTAGAGTCGTACTTGCAGCAGAACTTAGAAACGGCTAGCTCGGTAGAAATTAAATCGCTTTATGCAAACTTCTTATTCAGCACGCCCTATGTGCGAGATGACTTAGCAGCCAACTCTAAACTTTACAGATTAATTGCCCAAAAGTATATCGAAAAATGTATCAAACCTAATTTTTCTCAACCCGCAAATTACAGTTTTAAACCACAATCCCCAGCCAGTAAATTAAAAATTGGGTTTTTGTCCAATCACTTCAGCCGTCATTCTGTAGGTTGGTGCAGCGCTGACATCATTCGCGAATTGTCCGAGTTCACACCCAATTTATATCTGTACGCTTCCGAAAGAATTACTCCTGACGATCGCACTCAGCAATTTGATAGTTTGGGAAAACTCACTTTCCCTAAAACTTACCCAAATGGACTTGCCAATTCCGCAGAAATTATCAACCAAATTCAGCAAGATGAATTGGATATTTTAGTCGATTTAGATTCTCTCTGCGTCCCAATTCACGCTGAAATTCTTCACCAAAAACCCGCACCAGTTTGTGTCTCTTGGCTCGGATTTGACGCCCCTTACATATCCTCGGAAAATCACTTTCTTACAGACTGGCATTCGCACCCAGCAGGTAGGGAAAAATATTATGACGAGCAGCTAATTAGAATGCCGGATTCCTTTGTCGCAGTGTCAGGTTTTCAGAGGTATGGAGTCGATCCGGTGGCGTTGAGAAAGTCGAATCGCATCGGTTTAGATCAAATAGTTTACTTGTGCGTCACTCCCGGCAGAAAATTCAATTCCGACTTAGTAAAAGCACAAATTGCGATTCTCAAACAAGTGCCGAACAGTATTTTAATTCACAAAGCTTTGGGCGATGCTGCCGTATTTGAAGGTGCGTACCATCAAGCTTGTGAAGCTGAGGGAGTTAGCCGGCACAGAATTAAGTTTTTGCCCAGGTTTGCTACGGAGGAAGAACACAGAATTGTCTATTTGCTGGCCGATGTTTTGTTAGATTCTTATCCTTACAATGGAGGTACTCACACTTTAGAGGCTTTGTGGTTTAATTTGCCGGTGGTGACTCGCACGGGAGAACAGTTTTTGTCGAGAATGGGTTATTCGTTTTTGCAGGCTTTGGGAATTGAAACTGGTGTGGCTTGGTCTTGGGCTGAATATGTGAATATGGGTGTAAAATTGGGTAAAGATGGTGAATTAAGAAAGGCAATTCAAGCACAGTTGATGAAATCTAAAGACGCAGCCAATTTGTCGCCGTTGTGGAATCCGAAAAAGTTTGCTGGTGATATGTATGCGGTGTTTGAAAAGTTAGGCAAAGTCAATTCCCAAAAGTAGGAAAACGGCACAGTAGATTGTCCTCGGTTGCCTATCCTTACCGAGGCAAAAATAAACTAGATCGTATCAAATCTGGTCAATAGATCGTGATTGTTGTAGGGGCGGGTTCACCCTGATATTCAACACAAATCCTAAATCCAATAAACCCGCCCCGACCGGATATTACGATCGACCGGACATGATATCATATCAAATCAAATCCGGTTACATCGTCGGGCGTAGGGGCGGGGCGGGTTTATATAATTTGTCGATACTTATCTAATATTTCGGCGAACCCGCCCCTACAGAACTCGATCGAATACCAGGACGAATTAAACGGAAATGATCTAAAATCTCACATCTAAAATGTCAAATAATATGAGTTCAACACTGCCAACAATTAAGTTTTTGAAACAGCCGACTTCGCCAGCTTGGATCGAACAGGCGATCGCCCATTTGGATACAATCTCATTAGATCATTCCCACTGCGAGCGGAAAGCGGCCGGAGTAGCGTTAAATTTAATGTTTCGCTACCCAGCGCGGGAAAAATTGGTGCGGATGTTAACCGCCATCGCCCGCGAAGAATTGGAGCATTTCGAGCAAGTCAACCAGCGCTTAGAAGAGCGCGGGATCGCTTTGGGCCCTTTGGCTGCGCCTCCCTACGGTGGGGGTTTGTCCGCCCAAATTCGCAAGCAGGAACCGGAGAGACTTTTGGATTCTTTGTTGGTTTCTGGTTTGATTGAAGCGCGGAGTCACGAGCGGTTGGGGCTGCTAGGCGAACACTGTCCCGACGCAGAATTAGCTAAGTTTTACCGCAGTTTGATGGCTTCGGAAGCGCGCCATTACGGGGTATATTGGATTTTGGCAACAACTTATTTCGATCGCGCTCTTGTTATTGAGCGGCTGGAGCAATTATCATTGATAGAGAGCGAGTTGCTGGCAACTCTTTATCCTGAACCGAGAATTCATAGTTAAAAGTTGGGTGCATTTCCAGACTGTAAAACACTAATTATCAGTAAAATTACAGTTGCCAAAGTCCAAAAATAAGTATAATTAGTAACAACTAATGAGAACCCAACATCGGGATTTTTTAATTCGTTCGTGGGAAACGCGCGATCGGGCTGAGGCATTCCATTTAATTCAGAATGTTTTGGTAGAGTACGGTTTACAATGCGAAGTTCATGGCGCAGATCGAGATGTCTATGATGTAGAACTACACTATCAGAAGAAGGGCGGGGAATTTTGGGTAGTTGAAAAGCACGATCAAATAGTCGGTACGGCGGCTTACTATCCCATCGAGCGCGGGAAGAATGCTGTGGAAATTCGCAAAATGTATATTTTGCCAGCAGCAAGGGGACAAGGTTTGGGGAAATTTTTACTGCAAGCATTGGAAAGTAAAATAATGGCTCGCGGCTTTGATGAAATCTGGATCGAAACTGCTAGCGTTCTCAAAGAAGCTGTTAAAATGTACGAAACTAGCGGATATCTACCGACAACGGGTGTGGAAACAGCAAGGTGCGATCGGGTTTACGTAAAATCTCTCGGCGTCAACAAGCTAGAATAGAGATTCGCGATCGCTTGGAAATAGTAATAATGCTTTCAGTCATCTGAAACAACAAAAGCAGGATAAAAACCAATGACTATCCTCACAGAAAATTCTCAATCTCAAAATAACACTAGCAACAAATTGCTAGACGGCCCTAAACAGGGGAGATTTGTTCAGACAGTCCGGGGGATTTTAAATCCCCTCTATTATTTAGAGAAAAATTATAAGACATACGGCGACATTTTCACCACCCAATTCAGCAACTTTCCGCCCCAGGTAGTTATTAGCAATCCTCAAGCAATTCAAGAAATTTTCACAGCGGATAGTAAATTCTTTGAATCTGGTACGGGAAACCAAGTAACGTTACCTTTGGTAGGCCCCAATTCCTTATTGTTGTTAGATGGCGATCAACATTTGCAGCAGCGCAAGCTTTTAATGCCACCTTTGCACGGTGAACGTATGAAAGCTTACGGAGAAATCATCCGCGACATCACCGAAAAAGCAATTAATACTTGGACTCCTGGTAATACTTTCATCGCCCAAGCAACCATGCAAAACATTTCTTTGGATGTGATTTTGCACGCAGTTTTTGGGCTGAGCGAAGGAGAACGCTACCAACAAATTCACCAATTAATGGTTGATATGTTCAGCGTGTTTAGTAATCCATTAAATGCTACCTTTTTGCTGGTAAAGTCACTGCAAAAAGATTTGGGGGCTTGGAGTCCTTGGGGACGGTTTTTGCGGCAGAGACAGCGTTTGGATGAACTGCTTTATCAAGAAATTCGCGATCGCAAAACTCAATCTCAACCCTTGGGCGAAGACATCCTCAGCTTGTTGGTTTCAGCCCGCGACGAAGCCGGAGAGCCGATGAGCGATGTTGAATTGCGCGATGAATTAATGACAATGTTATTCGCGGGACACGAAACTACAGCTACAGCTTTAGCCTGGGCTTTGTATTGGATTCACTATCTCCCGGAAGTTCGCGAAAAACTGCTGCAAGAACTCTCTTCTATTGATGTTGACAATTGCGATGGGATGGAAATTGCTAAACTGCCGTATTTGAATGCTGTCTGTTCGGAAACGCTGCGAATTTATCCGATCGTATTTTTTGCATTTCCGCGCGTTCCGCAAGCTCCGATGCAGTTAATGGGTTATGATATTCCTCAAGGAGTGATGCTTTCTACCTGCATTTATTTGGTTCATCACCGAGAGGATCTTTACCCCGAACCAAATCGTTTTAAACCAGAACGTTTTCTAGAAAGGCAATTTTCACCTTACGAATATTTGCCGTTTGGGGGAGGGAACCGTCGCTGTATTGGCGCGGCATTTGCGATGTTTGAAATGAAGTTAGTCTTGGCGAAAGTGCTGTCGCGATATTGTTTGGAACTTGCAGAAAATCGTCCGGTTGTGCCTGTACGCCGCGGTTTGACAATGGCGCCCGCTGGCGGTGTGCGTCTGGTGGTAAAGGGTAGTTTGTCGTAGTGTCGTAGGGTGCGTCAGTATGCGCGATATTTGGTGATGTTGAGAAGCTAGTGGCTGACGCACCATAGTTTGTTGAAAGGTGCGTCAGCTTACAGGATTTTCTGGGGAGCATCTCAGTTTTGTATTTACAGTGCTGTCCCCGCTCGCGTGCTTACAAGCACGCGAGCGGGGACGCTCGCACTACAAGAAAAAATGCTTCTTGCAAAACTGAGATGCTCCCATTTTCTGTGCTATTTGAATCCCTAACTGACGCACCCTACGAATAACCAATAACCAATAATCAATAACCAATAACCAATAACTAATTTCTTTTTTGCCGCAGCGGAATCTCGATCGCAAATTCGGAACCTTCTCCCAATACAGAATTGCAGGTCAGCTCGCCTCCGTGTTTTTCTACGACAATAGAGTGCGAAATCGCCAATCCTAAGCCTGTGCCTTTGCCGATGGGTTTTGTGGTGAAAAATGGGTCAAACAAGCGCCGTTTCACGTTTTCGCTCATCCCGGGGCCTGTGTCAGCTATCCGCATCATTACGCAGTTATTGTCGGTTACTTCGGTGCGAATTCTAATTGCTAAATCCTTCCCTTCCTTGCATTCTGGTTTATTTGTCTCCATTTCCAATGCGTCGATCGCATTGCTCAACAAATTCATAAATACTTGATTTAACTGGCCGGGATAACATTCAACTAAAGGCAAGTTACCGTATTCTTTAATAATATTAATTTGCGGGCGATCGGCTTTATTCTTTAGGCGATTTTGCAAAATCATCAGCGTGCTTTCTATGCCTTCGTGAATGTCAACTTGCTTCATTTCGGCTTCGTCCAATCTTGAGAAAGTCCGCAGGCTCAAAACTATGTCGCGGATGCGATCGGCTCCGACTTTCATAGATGTGACAATTTTTGGTAAATCTTCAAAAATATAATCAATTTCCAAGGATTCTCTGGCATTTAAAATTGCTGCACTAGGCTCGGGGTATTCACGCTGGTAAAATTGCAGCATTTTTAGCAAGTTTTGAGTGTATTCGCTGACGTAGCTGAGATTACCGTAGATAAAGTTAACTGGGTTGTTGATTTCGTGGGCGACACCTGCTACTAATTGTCCCAAACTAGACATTTTTTCACTTTGAATTAATTGAGTTTGGGTGCGTTGAAGTTGGTGTAAAGTTTGTTCTAGCTGTTGAGTTTGAGCTTGAGCTAATCGAGCGGTTGTGCGGGTTTGGGTGTACAATTTTGCGTGGTCGATCGCGATCGCAATTTGAGCAATCACCGCTTGCATCAGTTCGACTTCTGAGTCGCTCCAATGTCGCACATACAAAGCCTGATAGCACGTAATCGCCCCAATATCGCCGGAAGCAGTGTGAATTGGTAGCGACAGCACTGAGTTAACTTCTATTGCCTGGAAAGCTTGGCGCAATTCTACATTGTCAAAAGTGCTAACATCATCAACTTGCAGAATTTCTCGGCGCAAAATTTGTTCTACTCCTGCACTAGATGTGTCCTCTACAACATAAGTACCTAGGAAACTTGGCAAAGCTACATTTTTGGCTTCGCAGACTATATTCCAAACCGGAGGATTGCTGTTGGGACGGTACCAAGTGAAGATGCACCAATCTGGCTGCATGAGATTGTGAATTTCTTGAACGGCGGTTGCTAAAATTGTGTCTAAATCTAAAGAAATGCGAATTTGGTTGGCTATTTGATTGAGTAGTTGTTCTCTCTGAGCTTGCTGTCTGAGGGCTTGTTCCGATCGCACTAATGTTTCTTCTGCAAGGAAGCGATCGGTTAAATCTTGGACGACTGCTTGAATAACGCTTTCATTTCCAACTTCGATGACTGTCAGCACGACTTCTGCGGGAAAATTCGTACCGTCTAAACGCTGGTGAACCCAATCAAAACGGTGATTACCACATTCAAAGGCGATCGCCATCATCTCATTCGCCATGCTCAAAGAGTCTCTGCCGTTGGGTTGGAAAGGAGGCGACAATTCGCCTGGATTCTTGCCGACAAACTGCCCTTGGCTAGTGGCTCCAAATAGTTCTATGGTGGCGTTGTTGACATTGCGGATACCGTTTTCATCTAACATTAAAACAGCCAAGCTGGTTGATTCGTAAAGTAATCGAAATTTGGCTTCTGACTGCTGTAATGCGGCTTCTGTTTGCTTGCGATCGGTAATGTCGGCAACCATTGCCAAAGCGCCGATATAGCGCCCTTCTTTGTCTGGCAATGGATTAGTAGAAAGCATCGCCCACAACTCGCTCCCGTCTCGGCGCAGGAACTTAAAATCGTGCTGTTCGCGAATTCCTTGACTGCGGCGGTTGAGATTGGCTTGGGCGATCGCGATGCCTTCTGCATCCATGAAAGCAAATAGTGACTGCCCGATCGCATCCTCTGCGGTGCAGCCTAGCATATCAGCCATTTTTTGGTTAACAAAAGTAGTTTTACCCTCCGCATCGATCATCCAAATGCCTTCATCGGCTGTTTCGACAATGCAGCGATATTTTTCTTCGCTTTCTCTGAGGGCTTCTTCTGCTAATTGGCGAGCCGTAATGTTTTGAGTCATTAGCAATCCGCCGGTGATTTCTTGCCGTTCGTTTCTGACTGGCAAAGTATAAGCGAGGTAAATGCGATCGCCATAGGTAAATTCTGTAACAACTGTTTCTCCAGCCAGGGCCGCCAGATAATTTGGCTCGACAGCAGCGCAAAAATCCGGCTGGAATACTTCCCAGATTGTCTTGCCTTCCATTAACTCTTTAGAAAGCCCCACTCCTGCTAATTCTGTGCCTTCTACCAGGGTAAAGCGCATTTCGCGATCGAACAGCATCACCGCACTGTTGGGAATGTTGCTTGCCATAGTGCGGTAGAGCTGTTCGCTTTTTTGGAGGGCTGCTTCTGCTTGTTTGCGATCGCTAATGTCAATAACCAGTGCACCCATGCCGATCGCCTCACCGTCTTTGTCGAGTAGAGGAAAATAAGAAGCTGTCATGTGTCGCATAATCCCCGGATTTCTGGGATTCTCAGCGCTCATTTCCATGTTAATTAGAGGTTGCTTGGTTCTCAATATTTGTTCGTATAAAGGCTCTACCATTGGAGCGATTTCCGGCAATATTTCGCGTAAAGTCTTGCCAATGTGTTCAGCAGGACTCAGGCTATTTATTTCGGCTAGAAATTGATTAATTTGCACGTACCGAAGTTGGGAATCAAAAATGCAAAATCCTGCGGGTGCCTCCTGCAAAAAGGAATCAAATAGTGCTTGTCTCTGTGCTAATTCTTGTTCTATTTTTTTGCGATCGCTAATGTCTCTGATGCAGCCGACACTTCCAATAATTTCGCCACGAACGTCTTTTAACAGAGAAAGTGACAAGTGCGAGTAAAAATTTTCTCCAGACTTGCGCTGCATGGTAATCTCTAGATCCGACTCGCCTGTTTCTTCTAGCTGTTGAGCCACTAATATAGATAGTAATTCTCGCTGTTCTTGCAGATAAAGTAGAGCAATATTTTGACCGATTACTTCACTATTCTCATATCCGTAGAGTCTTTGAGCCTGTTTATTCCAACTGGTGATTGAGCCGCCAGCATCCGTGCAAATTACGGCTTCGCGAATTTGCTCTAAAATCTGATTTTGGAGTTGCAGTTGCGATTTTGCAAGTTCGAGTTCGGCGATTTTTTCTTGGAGTAGTTCGTGAGTTTTTGCCAACTCAGTATTCTGGTTTTCCAGCAATTTTTCTAGATGACAATTGCAGTGCGACGGCGCTGATTCCAGCAGCTCGCTATTTTCAGGCTCCCAATTAACAACTTGTTCAGCACTCAACCAAATCGCCCACTCTCCGTCTGTTTCAATTGCCCGCTCCGACACTCGCACGGGTACGAGATGGTTGTTTTTATGTTTGTATGCTGCTGCACACGTGCCCGCGCACCTATTTTTGGTTGGAATTTCTAGATACTTGTCTCTGGCAGTACACTGTGTTTGCACAATTTCCCAGTAGTTGAGGTTGAGAGTTTCTACAACTGTCCGACCAATAATATTCGCAAAAGCTGGATTTACGTCAAGAAAAGTCCCGTCCGTCCGGCACAATGCCAGCCCGAGCGGGGACGGTTCTAATAATTTGCTGTTGCTGCGCTCTTCTCCTAACTGGCTTTGCATCTGACCTAGCTGGGCTTGGGATAATTAATTATATCTTTATTATGTCGATTATCTGGTTTATTGGTGTGATTTTTATCACTCAGCAAAAAAGCAGGAAGAAGGAAGTTCGGCAACGGATTGTATAACGGATTTCATTCAGTTGACAGTTGACAGTTGACAGTTGACAGTTGACCGCTTGAGGGCAACTTCTACCTGGAAGTCCGAGGATTGGAGTAATGAATCGTCTGATTTTAATTTATCCCTAAAACGGAGAGGCTTTCAACCAATGATTTCTGGTAAGGGATAGATGTTGAGGTTCGGGGGCAGAAGGAAGAGGTTAAAGGTTCGAGGTTCGAGGGAAGTTCGGCAACTAGCAGTGTACGGAATTTAATGCCGATCCGCTGAGGGAGGAGAGAGGGACAAAGAGAGGATGGGGAAGAAAAAAGGAGTAAGAATGAACGGGAAGGAGGAAACGGAGAATGAGAATAAACCAGAAAAATCCCAAAACAAGAAGTACAAAACTGCGACAAAGACCATGAATTTATACATGGTATCTTCCCCCTTCCTTCTTCCCTCTTCCCTCTTTTCTCCCTCAACTGTCAACTATTCTCGACTGTCAACTGCTTTCCTGCTTTCGGAGTCAACTGTCAACTGTCAACTGTCAACTGTCAACTGTCAACTGTTCCTTCTGTTAATCGCGGGCGATACCTTCGGATCGGGCGGCCAACTGCACTGCACCGGCGACAGCAATGGCAACTCGCTCGTCAAAAACTGAGGGTATAATGTGTTCTTTGTCAAGCTGCGAAGGACTGACTAAAGAGGCGATCGCGTAAGCTGCACCTAGATACATACTGGTCGTAATCGTGCGAGCTTTGCAGTCCAAAGCACCTCGAAATATCCCCGGAAACGCCAAAACATTGTTAATTTGATTCGGGTAATCGCTGCGTCCGGTAGCAATAATCGCCGCATCCTCCATAATTAATTCTGGCTGAATTTCGGGAATGGGATTTGCCATGGCAAAAACGATCGGATTCTCGGCCATCGATCGCACCATCGATCGCGTGAGCACGCCAGGGGCGCTGACACCTAAAAATACATCCGCACCGGCGATCGCATCTTCCAAAGTACCGCTCGAAGCTACAGCAAATTCCAGTTTTTCTGGGTTCATATCCGTGCGATCTTTGGAAAGGACGCCTTTGGAGTCGCACATGATGATGTTTTCGGCACCTGCTTTCCGCAGCAAACGGGCGATCGCGACTCCGGCCGCACCGGCGCCGTTAATTACGATACACACTTCTGCCATTGTTTTTTTGACGAGTTTCAAGGCATTAATTAATGCTGCCAAACTAACAATCGCAGTTCCGTGTTGATCGTCGTGAAAAATCGGAATATTTAAGGTTTCCCGCAATCTTGCTTCAATTTCAAAGCAGCGAGGTGAAGAAATATCTTCGAGGTTAACACCACCAAAAACCGGGGCGATATTCTGCACTGTGCGAATAATTTCGTCAGTATCTTGGGTATTCAAACAGATAGGAAAGGCGTCAATTCCGGCAAATTCTTTAAATAGCATGGCTTTGCCTTCCATGACTGGCAGGGCGGCTTCGGGCCCCAAGTTTCCCAGTCCCAAAACTGCGCTACCGTCGGTAACAATGGCAACAGTATTTTGTTTGATAGTCAGGTTGTAAACTTGTTGGGGGTCATTGGCGATCGCAGTACAGATGCGAGCGACTCCTGGAGTGTAGGCCATTGCCAAATCTGACTGGCGTTTGAGGGAAATTTTGCTTTCTACGCTGATTTTACCGCCGCGGTGCAGGTTGAAAGTGCGATCGTACACGTCGATCACTTTGATATCCGCTAGCGCTTTCACTGCTTGGACTATTTCTTCGCTGTGCTCGGTGCTGTAAGCATCGACGGTGATATCGCGAACTGTAGTGGCGCGGGTTTGCTCGATCAAGTCGATTTGGCCGAAGTTGCCGCCCACAGAGCCGATCGCACTGGTGACGCTTGCTAGCATTCCCGGCTGGTTCGGCAGAGCAACGCGAATCGTTAAACTAAAGCTAGGGTTCGGTGTCAGTTTTACCATGATGGCTTGATTGGAGATTTGAGAATTGCAATCTTAGATTTTATCGCCAATGCTAGGCATAAAATTTAATAATTCAATTTTTCAACTTAAATTTTTAACAAATTCTATGAGCCTGGGATGCGATCGCACTATATATCCCCTTCAACAGTTGACAGTTGACAGTTGACAGTTGACAGTTTGAGATCGACCTCTACCTAGAAGTCCGAGTATTGAAGCAGTAAATAATTTTGTTTTATTTCCCCCTGCTTAATGAGGAGGCTTTAAACCCATTCTTCTTGGTAAACTGCGTCAGTTTCTCTGTGTTTAAATTGGCGAAGCATGACCGCATATAAATTATTAGTTATCATCCCATATTTTCTGCGGTCATGCTTCGCCCCTACGGATGTATTCGCCAAACCCAGATGCACCCGACTGATGCACCCTACTAACTACTAACTATCTATTTTTTCCAATATTTCTGCTCGCTGCAAACTTAATGAATGTCAAGCAAAACTCTCTTTTGCAACGAGCAGTAAATGCACCTAATTCAACCTAAAATATCTCTTGTTAAAAAGCTTGCTGTGTATATCTTCTGCCCTCGAACCTCTTCCTTCTTTTGACGCGATCGCGTAGCCGAAGCAAGCCTTCTTCTCTCTTCCTTGACTTTTAAATCCGTTACATTCCGTACATTGCAAGTTCGGATGAACTTCCTTCTTCCTGATGACTGATGACTGATGACTAAGACGGCGGGCCTGCACCATCCACCGCCCCTACCAACTAACTAACAGCTAACAACTGTTTGCTATCTTTTGAAGCGAGACACCGAGGAAAGTTAGTGCGGCTTTTTGGCGGCTTTGATTGGGGAGCTAAAAAGTAGATGCACGGCTGCTTGAGCCGGCAGGTAAAAATCAGATCGACTGATAAGCGGGCATGAAGGTATGTTAATTGTGCCTGCTTGTTGAACAATCTTTGATAGCGAGTGCAACCTTGCTTTCGATCGAATTACCTGCACGCTTTGCCCTGATGATTCCAGGGATTGTTACTAAGTAGGCAATGTCTCCCGCGCCGGTACTGGCACAGGTTCGGCGCAACACAGCAAGTTGCTGGTTGCTAAGTGTCAATTTTACCGATCGCTCGTAGCATCGGCACATATAATTGTAAAGAATTTGCAAGCGAGACAATCGGGGGGAACTTTTTCTAAGTTTTGCAGATCTACTTGTTCCTCGGCCTCGCTGCCGGGGGGAACGATGCACAGGGCAACTTGTCCGACTCCAGCCATGAGTTCGGCAACTCGCTCTAAAATGTTGTCCATTTTGCCAATTAGTTGCTCGGCAGCCTCCAGACTCGGCGCGATAATGAAAAAGGTTTTGACTCCCTCGGGACAAGGGGCGAAACCGAGGGTACACTCTCGTAATAGTGCTTGAGTCGAAAGACTCAGAGGGTCATCGAAGCGATCGATTACAGCTTGATAAAAGGCTTGGGTCAGAGAACGATCGCCAAAAACAGGTTGAGATAACATAACTACTTCCTTGGGTAGAATTTTCGGGAGCATTAAAAAAATATTAACATACGTTAATGTAACTGATTTAAATAAATTATCTAGCGATCGCGATCGTTGACTAGATGTGATCTTTTTTGCTTTGTGTAGCGATCGCAACTGTGATAAAATGTACTATGTGTTAATGCGGTCAGTGATTTCGACTGCACCAGCAGCTCAAACCTAAGCACACAAAATTTTATTGGGAATCGGGAAAGAGGGGGAGAGGGAAAGAGGGGGAGAGGGAAATTGCCTGAGTTGTAAGATTATTATTGACACAAAGTGCTTAATCTAGAGTTTAAAATAAGTATCCAATCAAAATATAAAAGATGAACTCGATCGCCCAACAGTTAAAAACAAGATTTGAAAAAGCCTTCACCTCCGCATTCGGCGAGAGTTATGCCGATACGGATCTGATGCTAGCGCCTGCGAATAATCCCAAGTTTGGGGATTTTCAGTGCAACGCGGCGATGAGTTTGGGCAAAAAGTTAGGCAAGCCACCGCGGGCGATCGCCTCTACGATCGTCGAAAATCTAGATATTGCCGACATCTGCGAAACTCCAGAAATCGCCGGCCCGGGTTTTATCAATTTGAAGCTGAAACCGGCTTATTTGGAAGCGCAGATAAGCGCGATCGCCGCCGACACCCGTTTGGGGATTTCACCGACTCAAACGCCTCAGAGAATCGCGATCGACTTTTCGAGCCCGAATATCGCCAAAGAAATGCACGTCGGACATTTGCGATCGACAATCATCGGAGATGCGATCGCCCGCACCCTCGAATTTCAAGGCCACGACGTAATCAGAATCAACCACATCGGCGACTGGGGCACCCAATTCGGGATGCTAATCGCCTACCTGCGCGAAGTACACCCCGAAGCATTAACAACTGCTGACGCCCTAGATTTAGGCGATTTAGTTGCATTTTACCGCCAAGCAAAACAGCGCTTCGACGCAGACGAAATCTTCAAAGAAACCGCGAGACAAGAAGTCGTAAAACTGCAAGCCGGCGCCGAAGACACCAGACGCGCCTGGAAATTGCTATGCGATCAATCCCGCCGCGAATTCCAAGTAATCTACGATTTGCTCGACATCAAATTAACCGAACGCGGCGAATCATTTTACAATCCATTATTGCCCGGAGTAGTCGAAGATTTAACCAATCTCGGTTTGCTAGTAGAAAGTGACGGCGCCAAATGCGTATTTGTAGACGGATTCACCAACAAAGAAGGCGAACCATTACCGCTAATCGTCCAAAAAACCGACGGCGGCTACAACTACGCCACAACAGACTTAGCTGCCATCCGCTACCGCATCGAAAACGACAAAGCAAAGCGCATAATTTACGTCACAGATTCCGGACAATCCAACCATTTCGCCCAAGTATTTGCAGTCGCCAGAAAAGCCAATTGGATTCCCGAAGATGTTGAGATTGTGCACATTCCCTTCGGTTTGGTATTAGGAGAAGACGGCAAAAGATTGAAAACTCGTTCTGGGGAGGCAGTGCGGTTGCAAGATTTGCTCGATGAGGCGATCGTCCGCACGCGCCAAGATTTAGAAGAGAGATTAGTCACAGAAGAAAGACAGGAGACAGAAGAGTTTATAGCCAACGTATCTCACATAGTTGGTTTGAGCGCCGTTAAGTACGCCGATTTAAGTCAAAACCGGGCGAGCAACTATGTATTTAGTTACGACAAAATGCTCGCATTGCAAGGAAACACCGCACCTTATATGCTGTATGCTTACGTGCGCGTGCAGGGAATTCGTCGCAAAGGTGAGATTAATTTTGACAACTTAGATGCTAGTGCAAAAGTAATTTTGGAGTCGGATGCGGAGTTAGTTTTAGCCAAGCATTTATTGCAGTTGAATGAAGTTGTAAATGCTGTTGGCGGCGATTTGTTGCCGAATCGAATCTGTCAGTATTTGTTTGAATTAAGTCAAAAGTTCAATCAATTCTTTGAGCAATGTCCGGTGTTGAAAGCGGAGGAACCGTTACGGACTTCGCGGTTAATTTTGTGCGATTTGACGGCACGGACTTTGAAGTTAGGATTAGGATTGTTAGGGATTCAAGTGTTGGAGAGGATGTAATCTAAGGTTTGTAGTGAGGACTTTAGTCCTTATCTTGTATTTCTTCTGTCGTTTCTCCTGCGTCTTCAATCAACTCGTTAAATTCGCTGATAATTGCTAAAACTCGATCGGCGGCAATATCTGATTGTTCTGATTTTGAATAAATGGCAATCAAGATAACGATCGTCATTGTTTGAAGGTAGTAAATGAATCTATATCCACCGCTTTTTCCTTTTTGAACATCGCTGTTTTTAACACGCACCTTAAATATTTCGTAACCAATCCCAGGTATCGGAACTCCCAGCAACTCTCCAGCTTGCAGTTTTTCAATAATTGGCTGAACATCCGATCGGATATGGCGGTACTTTTTAGAAAGAGCGCGTAAGTCGCGTTGGAATTCTCGCGTGGGTATAATCTGCCTTAAAGGAGGATTATTCTGCATCAATTCCATCCCACAGTTCAGAAAGCGGTATAGTCTGCCCTGTCATTGCTTCGTACCATCCTTGGCGAAAACACTCTTCTGCTGACTTCAGCGGTTCCTTAGCAAGAGCAATTTCTTGTTTTGCGCGTTTGGCAGCCGCCACAAGTTGCGGTTGCGTTTTGTGGAAAGATTCTTCCCATTGAAGCTCATCTTTTAATTGTGCGATATACTCTTTCAAGTATTCTGCTACTTGCTGCTGTAAATTTTCTGGCAGAGACTCCATCATCTCGATCGCTGCATCAATACCTTCCCATAGTTCCGATACAGGTCTAGTTTTTCCTGTCTTTATTTCCAGCCATGCTTGCCGAAAGCTTTCTTCTGGAGATGGGAGTGCTTCTTCGTCTTCGTTAGCAAGAACGATGATGCGAACTCTGCGTCCAGCAAATTTTTCGGATAGGGCTACAATCTCTTCCCACGTACCCTCTACTTCTAATACTTGTCCTGTCATTATGTTTTCTTGTGTAATTGTTGGATTTAGTTAATTGTAGCGCATCTCTAAAATCGAACATTTACGGCTTTTGATTAATAGTCAAGCTCTCCAACATATCTTTAAACATCTTTACAGCAATCCGGCGATGATTATCTCTCACAAAAATCTCGAAATTAGGACTAGAATTAATTTCAATTAACCAATATTCCCCATTTGTATCTAGCGCAATATCAAACCCACCATAATTAATCCGAATCTCTTCAAAAACAGGGCGAACAAAATTTTCAATTTCCGAAATAATCTCTGAGTCGGTAATATGCTTAGCTTTTGCACCCTCCCAGTGCAGCGGGCTTAAATTCCCCGCAAATTTAGCGTCTGATTTATCTTTTTCATACAGCAAAACCAGCTTGTGATTGAAAAAAACCGCCCGATATTCGTGTCGGATATCAATGTACTCTTGAGCTAGACAAACATAGTCATAATCTTTGCTATTGACATTAAATACAAGTTCAATCGCTGCTTGAACTTGCTCTTTCGTTTCACAAAGCAATACATTGTTTCCCGCCGAACCGCGATTTCTTTTCACAATCACGGGTAGCGAAAATGTTTTGCCAACTTCGGCTGCAATTTCTGCACAATCTTTAAACTCTAAATATTTGTGATACTTCTCCTCGCAAAAAGGCGAGAGAAATCCTAGGGTGTGAGGAGTTTGAATCTTGCCTTTTAGCAAGTGATAGGTATATTCTTTGTCTTTAAATATGTGTACGATTTGCTCGTTGTTAAACGGCATACTGAAATTGACAAAATAATAGTCTTGACCGTTCAGTTTGATTCTAACTAAGTTTTGGTTTGGTGCGAGGATTTCATAACTGATATTTAACTCTTGACAAGCTTCGAGAATCAGACTGATATTTGTCTGCATAATTTGCACAGTATATTTGTTTATGAGTTGCGCGCGCTGACTTTACTAAACCGGGTTTCTTCGTCTATTTCTCGTCACTCAACGTAAAAATCGTAGAAACCCGGTTTCTAGCCACCATGCTTCAACAGTTGACAGTTGACAGTTGACAGTTGACAGTTGACAGTTTGAGAGCGACCTCTACCTAGAAGGAAGAGGATTGGAGTAATGAATAGTCTAATTTTAATTTCTCCCCGCTCCGGCTTGGGGCTTTCAACCAATTCTTTCTGGTAAGCCCTGATTTTTTTCATTCATACTGTACCACAGTAGGAAGCAAGGAACCCAGAAGGGCGATCGCTCTTAACACAACAACACTATACCCCTCATGCTGCTACTGCTTCATCCGAGGCAGTCTCCTCTGGCAAAACATAAAAATCTACATCAATTGCCGCATTCAATTGATGTACCTTTTCAACGATACTTTTATCAAAATGAATCGCTGGCACACTGCCACTTCTGTAATAAATGACGCAAGCAATCTCCGCAGCATAAAACTTGCATAACTCTCGCAAAGGACTCCACCCAGGCTGAAGCTGTTCTAAAACCGAATTAATGTGTTCTTCTAAGTCGGCAGATTTTTCAATTTTAGAATACACACTCCAACCATTTTCTTTATGCCGTCTAGTACCCCTGGCACTAATTAAGTCCCCTTTCCTCCAACTTTCAGTTGGATTGATGCTTACCTTTGCAGTCACTTCGTCGGGATCGAATTCCATTCCAGTCAACATAAAGTAAGCGTAAATTTCTGACTCCATTTGCCCGCTCCTCTTTGATTAATTAAAAATCATTAATATTCAAATCAGTGAATTCACCTGTTCCAATACCACCTTTAGGTTTAACATAAATATTTCCTTCTGTGTCTTTGTAGAGGTCTCTTTTTGAAGCATTGCGTTTACCTTTGAGTAGATGAATATTTTCACCCCCTTTTTGAAGCCTCTCAATCTCATCAATAGTTAGCAGCTTGTCTTGTCTCCAGTTTCGCTCTTCTTCAGTATTCTCTAAATCTGTTTCCGTCATTCCTCACACCCTCAAAAGATGATAGAGATTTGAAATAAACTCTCAAATCCCATCGTACTTTATCCGAACAACCGCTGCTGACCGTTTGCTGCCTCTTTCCCGGCATAAATTTCGCGGGTTCCCTTGGGAATGTAAATCCAGCCAAACTCTTGCAAGCGGTTTGTCAAATTGGAAATGCTCACTCCCAATTCATCTCTCATTTTGTATAAATGCGACCACTTTGTTAAATCCCGTCCCTGTCTTTTATCTTCCAAAATACATCGGGGCATTAACAAGCAGCTTGCGAAATATTGCGCTTGCCATTCGATCGACAAAACCTTATTATCCGCACCCGCGCCCCGACACACAAACGGTTCCTCGACATCCTGGGCGGTTTTTTCTGTATCGCCCAAGTTGAGTTCCAACTGTTTCACAGTCCCGTCTGCTTCGTCTTGATTGACGTGCAGCACCCAGTGGCCGATTTCGTGGGCGATCGTCGATTCGATGAACCCCGGCGGTTTTTCGAGAATCAATTCGTTGATTTCGATTAACCGCTGCTGGGGTAAAATCCTAGCGGCGATCGCACCTTCCTCATCGGGTTCAATGCAGTCCCAGACTACGCCCAAATCCAGGAAATCAGCCACCGTTGTCGCTTCAAAAGGCCATTTCGGAGCAAAATTTTGCGTTTTCTGCATCTGCATCAGGATGTCATTTGCCAAACGCTCGATCGATTCTTTGGGATAGAAGCAATACGGTTTAAAAATACTCACTGTGATAGGCCTCTGTTACGCTTCAAAAGATTGTTTGAGCCAATCTGGATTTTCTTGCATCCGCCGGAAAAGAGCCTGCATTTCCTTCGGATTCTGCTTCAGCAGCGCTTCGTACTGCTGAGGCAGTCTCCCCGCCAGAAAAATCAATTCCTCTTCGTTGATATCGAGATTCCGCGCTAATGCTCGGATTACCTCCTCTTTTGGCGCATAATCGGCGCGATCGTTCTCCAGCTTCGACAAATAAGTAAAATCCACACTTAACATACCCGCTAGCTCACGTTGTGAGTAAGCTTTGTC
This sequence comes from Microcoleus sp. PH2017_08_TRC_O_A, assembly GCF_020738665.1. Classification (NCBI taxonomy): domain Bacteria; kingdom Bacillati; phylum Cyanobacteriota; class Cyanophyceae; order Oscillatoriales; family Microcoleaceae; genus Microcoleus; species Microcoleus sp. PH2017_08_TRC_O_A. The sequence continues at coordinate 91,846 of NZ_JAEQCE010000022.1, read as the reverse complement.
CTTGCGAGCTTGACGGATCAGTCTTCCAAATGTTTGTTCCACGGTTTTTCGCCTCCTGACAGGCATTCTAGCCTGTTTTGATGAAAAGTTCAACAAAATACTTGACGGGAAAATCAACACAGGCTACCATAGGTTTAGTTGACGGTTTAATCAACCAACTTAACCGCACAGGTATGGTTGAGGGTGCAAAATATCCCAGACAAAACACTAGATATAGCACCATTAACTTTAGAGGAGCGATCGGCGCTGGGCGTCAAAACGCTTGTACGCAGCAAATTAAGGAGGAACAGATAGCAAATGCTGAGAACCTGGACAGACACGCATTACAAGCTCGAAGACGATGACTGGCTATACATCGCCACCCACGAAGAACAAAGCTCGGCCTCACTGGTTTGTCCGGGCTACGCACGGGATGGCGAAGGTTTCAGCATCCACTTCACCCCAGCGCACTTAGAAACGTTAGAGCATTTGCTCACCGCGCTGCGAATTATGCAAGCTCAACAAGAGGCGATGCTTGAGTATACATATCCAGAACCAAAAGCGACAACACATCTCATTCGGTAATCGGAAGGGGAGAGGGGGAGAGTGGGAGAGGGGGAGAGGGGGAGAGTGGGAGAATTAGCCAATTACCAATTACCAATTACCAATTACCAATTACCAATTCCCAATTCCCCATTACCAATTACCCATTACCAATTACCAGCAAATAAATAACCAAGGAAAAACGAACAATGACTACTACAAAAGAAAGACCTACATTTTCAGTATTTGGAGCCAAACCGAGCAATGCTTTGCTAGTACCAGAAATCCCGATCGCAGTTCGCAACAACTGCCAAAGCGGCCAATGGGCGATCGGCGACACAGACTACGGTTCCAAGTGTTCGATCACCATCCTCAAATTTGCCAAATTCTTCGGTTCCCTCGGTCAAACTTCCCACACACTTTGGGGTCAACTTTGGTTCGTCGCAGAAACAGGCGAACTGCCCCAAGGAGTTGTGATGGTGACCTACATCAAAAACCGCAGCTTGAACGATTTTAACCGTTTAGTCGCATCAGTTCAATCGCGCGGCGTAGAGCCAGCAACCGGAATTTTTATCCCCGAATTTGTCAAACATTCCGGTCAAAAACCCGACGACAGCGGAGTAGTAAAACCGATTAATTACTACAGTTTAAAATGGTCGTGGATGGAGCGAAAAGACTGGGGAGTTATCGATCAAGCAGCAGCAGTTTTATCCGATCTGAGCAATCAATCGCGGATGATTGACTTGGAAGGAACCAGGGCTATGATTTGTTTAGATAACCTACCAGCAGCACAAGTTGCATCCTTGATGGCCGCTCACGCCAACGGTGAAAGCGATGCTATTGCTTTGAATTCCAACGGTAATATGTCGCTGCCATCAGCGGAAGACAGAGCAACTGCTGACTTGTTCTAATTTTGTGGAAAAGGCGCGATTTAATCGCGCCTTTTCCGTAACTGTGACAGCGAAAAGTAAAATGAAGAAATTAACGAAAATTAAAACCAAACCAAACCTGCAAGAAAGCCGTTTGCGAGAAAATTGCGAGCTACTCGACCAAATTCGGGCAGATACAATTAACGACATCGAAAGTCTCACCGAAGACTTCCAGCACATGAGTGTAGTTGCCGAATCTATCCGGCGAAATTACCAAGCTTTGCTCTCAGAAAATCAACTGCTTAAAGACACACTTGTAAGTATAGTTGACGATTGCGAGTGCTGGCAAGCCAATCGGTGCGCTCGCTGTAAAAAAATTCTCAAATCTCTTGAGAGCAATCATCCAAACTTCCCACCAAATGCAGCCAAAAAATATCGATCTATTCTCAGCCAACTCCGGAACTTAGGATAGTTCAACACGTCTTAGTAACAAGGTCTCGAAAAGTTTGAATCAGGAGCAACAAGCATTATGACACTAGCAAATGTTAAAGATAGCAAAGCCAAAATTTTGCAAAATTTTCAGCAGATTTTAGCTGAAAAGAAAAAAATTGAATCTAAAGTCGAAACGAAAGAACAATCAGCCGAAAAAGCTAAAAACAAACAACTCCTCGAAGTCGCCTCTACCTACACAATTGACAGCATTGTCAAAGGCTTGGCCGACTTACAATTAGATTTCGGTAGCATCACCAGCGGACTTTCCGAAAAACTGAAGGCGGAATCTTCAAAATTAGATGAGTTAAAAAAGGCGATCGACATTGAAGCTCAACAATTACAGGAGTTGCAGCAAATTCGAGTTGTAGCAGATGCCCTCCACATTTTAACTCAAGAGCATCAAGAAAAATTGACTGTACTCGAACAAAATGCTGCGAACCAACGTGAAATTATCGAAAAAGACACGACCCAAAAACGCAAGACTTGGGGGAAAAAACAGCAAGAATTTGACACCGCAGTTTCCGAAAAAACTGCATTCACAACTAAACAGCGCCAGCAGGAAGCGGCAGATTATCAATACGAATTGCAGCGCGATCGCAAAATTGAAACCGACGAATACGAAGAAACGAAGCGCAAACTAGAACGGGAATTGCAAGAGTCTACCCGCGAAAAAGATAAAAACTGGGCAGAAAGAGAAAAAGTCCTCAGCGACAATCAAGCGGAGTTTGAAAAGAATCAGACCAAAGCTGCGGGATTTGAAGAAGAACTCAAACAGGCTTACATCAAAGCTAAAGAAGAAGCAATTCAAGAAGTTTCCCGCGAAGCTAAAGTCAAGGCAGATTTAGCGGATAAAGAATGGGAAGGAAGCAAGCAGGGATATGAGTTGAAAGTACAATCTTTACAGCAGACAATGCAGCGCCAAACTGAACAAATCGCCGAAATTTCTGCACAACTGCAAGCTACGATGAAGCAAGCACAAGATTTGGCAATGAAAGCTTTTGCGAGCAAAGCTTAAAATCCGGTTGGTAGTGAGGCTTTTAGTCCTTTCCCCGGTTCGCAGTGAGGACTTTATTCATTATTTTCTCAACACTTGAGGACTGAAGTCCTTACTACGAAACAAATTCCCAAATATTAACAAATGAAAAGCCATGAACAAAAAACTTACGGACAAAAGCACTAAGGCTGAAATCTTAGAAGCGTACAAGGAAGCCGCGCAAGAAAAAGCTGCGTTAGAATTGCAAATTAAACAGCTAAATGCTTCTCCAAAACAACCATCAGCAGCAGCAGCAGCACCAGAAAAACCTATTGTGGAGGCACAAAAACCAATGGCTTTAAGTCAATCTCAACAAAAAATGCAGTCCACAATTGATAATTTAATCTTGCTACAATTTGGCTTTGGTGGCGCTGTCAGCGAGTTGTCGGAAAAATTAACTTCGGAAGCTGCTAAACTGGAAGAATTGCGGCGCACTGTGGGGGAGGAAGTTCAACAACTGCAAGAGTTGCACAGTTTAGAAGATGTTGCGGAAGATACGCTGGATAATTTAATTCAACAGTACGAACAAAGTGCGAAAACTTTTACTAACGAACTCACCGAACAGCGCGATACTGTTGAACAGGAATTGCTGGAACAGCGTCTAGCTTGGGAAAAAGAGCAGGAGTTGCAAAAGTTGGCTGTTACAGAACGCAATGAGAATCAGCAAAAAAATTGCGATCGGGATGAAGAGTTGTATGATTACGATCTGAATCTTCAGCGAGATTTGGATATCGAAGGATACGAACAGCGTCAGAAAAGACTGTATCAAGAAATTGAAGAGTTTCGTCAGGAACAGGAGAAACAGTGGGCGGAACGGGAAAAATCTATTTCGGAACGGGAAAAATTGTCTGCTGAAGTTAAGGCTAAGGTGGAAGCTTTCCCGAAGGAACTGGAAGCTAATATCAAGAATGGGAAAGATAATGGTCGCAATATTGGCAATTATCAAGCTAAGGTTAAGGCTGATTTGTCTGCTAAGGATATCGAGGGACAAAAGCAAAATTATGAATTGCAAATTCAAGGAATGTTGCAGACAATTCAAAATCAGGAATCGCGGATTGCGAGTTTGTCGAAACAGCTTGATTCTGCTTTGAAACAGGTTCAAGATTTGGCGGTGAAGGCGATTGAGGGTTCGTCGAATTTGAGTTCTTTCCAAGCTGTGAGGGAAATTGCGATCGAACAAGCCAAGACTCAGCAGAAAAATAAGTAATCCGCAGCGCTGTCAGCAGCTAAATAGGTTGCTTTAGATACCCGGTTTCTTGAAGAAGTCGGGTATCTGGGTATGGTCGGGAGAGATTTTTGCGATCGCCCGCGAACTGTGCAAAAATATAAGTATTTAGAATTAGGACAACTGCTATGGCTGATACTAACAACTTTGAACTGCGGGATATTCCGATATATTCTATCCCTCAAGCAGCACAATATCTCAGGCTGCGGAGAGATATGTTGCGACATTGGGTTGTTGGCTGGTACTCGCAAACAAAAACGGACAAGCACTTCTTTGAGCCGTTGATTGAGTTACCTCAACACAATAATCTTGAACTGCTGCCCCAGTCCAAAACTAGACTACTTTCTTTCACCAATTTGGTAGAGGCTCATGTGTTGATTGCTATTGTTAAGGCTACAGGCTTCTCCCGCCAGGAACTTAGTACGGCTCTCAAATGCGTCAACCGTAATTTTTCTAATCCTCACTTATACGCTCGAATTGAGTTTCAAGTCGAGGGAATTGCTCTTTTGTTTGAGAAATGCGGACAGAAGCTTGCAACATCGGACAGGAAGCAGGAAGCGAGGCAGATTCTAGACACTTATTTCGATCGCATTGTACGAGATGAAGCTGGATTACCTATCAAACTCTTCCCTTTCACGAAGCTACCAGGTTCCGACGAACCTAAAACAGTGATGATTGACCCCACAATCTCCTTTGGCCGCCCTGTTTTAGCTGGAACTGGCATTCCTACAGCTATGCTGGCAGAACGTTACAAGGCGGGTGATTCCATAGACGAACTTGCCGAGGACTACAATTGCTCGCGCCTCCAAATAGAGGAAGGTATTCGCTGCGAACTTCCGCTAGTAGCATGAATGAGATATTTTTTATTGACAGATGTTTAGGAAAAAAACTGGCAGATTCATTACGAAATGCGGGGGCGACAGTAGAAATTCATGACGATCATTTTAAGCAAGATGTCAAGGATGAGGATTGGCTGAGGATAGTTGGAGAAAGCAATTGGGTTGTACTTACAAAGGACAAGAAAATTGCTAGTCGTCCTTTGGAGTTATTGGCTGTGGCTCAAGGTAATGTACGGCTGTTTGCATTTGTGGGTGGCGATGTTTCTGGAGTTGTAGTGGCACAAGCTTTTGTAAATGCCTTGGAAAATATGCAACGATTTATTCGTGGGAATCAATCACCTTTCATCGCTAAGGTGTACCAGTCGGGTTTGGTAAAGCCCTGCAAGAACCGAAAAGAACTTTTGAGAATGCTCTAAAACCAGTGAGTAAATCATCCCAAATCAATCTCCCTTAGTGCAGTTTCCTAACTGTCTACTCCCACCAAGTCTTTAGAGAGCCTTAAACCCTATCTACAGCGATCGCATTTTTACTAAAAATATCGATCGCCCTGTGCACTTATCCAAACTGTCCCTATCTCTCCCGATCGCTTCATTTATACTCTCTATTCTTAAAGTTAATGAACCAAAAGATATATTTTAGATAGAGGCATTATGCAGCAACAAATTGTACGTCAAAGAGATACTAATGCTTGGATTTTACAGTGCTGGGTTTCCTTTATTCTAGCTATTTCCACTACGGCTATAGGTGTCATTTATCTGCCCGTAGATATCTGGGTAAAAAGTTTCGTGGGTATGGGTTTAACTTTTTCGGTTGGTTCGTCTTTTACTTTAGCAAAAACGATTCGGGATAACAATGAGGCAACTAGATTGACTGCGAGAATTGATGAGGCTAGAGTTGAGAAAATTCTCGCGGATCACCATCCTTTGAAATAAGTTACTCGGCGGTTGACTCGGCGGTTGAAACCGCTGCTATACAAACGAAGTCCGCCTCCGCGGACTAAGAGTCGGAGAAAGTTATATTTTGTATAAAAAATGCCCGCGCAGGCGGGCTTTGTTTTTGTCGCTACAGGTTTCAAGCTGTGGATTTTGATGGTGGGTTTCAATGGTTGTGTTTGGAGTTACGATCGCCCTTAGCCTTCTGGCGCTGGCGAACACCCGCCTGAACTGTAGCCATATCCACGGGAAAACCAACTACGGGAATCACCTGATCCTTACGCTCTTCTTCGAGGTTCTTGAGTTCGGTGTAGTCAACCCAGTGAATGCAATTTACCGGACAAGTGTCGATCGCCTCAGCAATCAACTCTTCGGAATCTCCGTCTTGTCGGACTACGCGCGATCGCCCGTAATCCGGCTCAATGTAGAAAGTATTGCGAGCAACATGGGCGCAGTGCTTGCAGCCGATGCAGGTAATCTCATCAACATAAACGCCTTTTTGGCGCAAGACGCCGCCCAACTCCGGTTCTAAACCAGTGCGATCGGGCGCATCCCGCAAAAATCCGCCCAACTCAGGCTCTAAACCAGTGCGATCGCCTGCTGTATCTATTCCGAGTCCAGAAAGCTCAGACATTTAGATCCCTCACAATATTGACACTCCCCGACCTAAAGGTACGGGGATTCTTAAGACATTTCTGTCAAAATATCCCGCGCAAGCGTGGGTTCCCAGGCTGACTACGTTTGCACTCTCAAGTGCGTAGTCATATCTCCTCAAAAATGTTTTGGGCGTAGACTTTCCCCCAGTCCGGGGGTAGGTTTTTAAATCTTGTCTGATTTGTTTATCCTACCATATTCATTTTTAAACAGTTGACAGTTGACAGTTGACAGTTGACAGTTGACAGCGAAGTGATAAGAACGGAGATTTAAACTCCGTTCTTATCACAATCTGCCTAAAGGCAGGGGCTTCAAACCCCCGCTATTCGGTGAAGATGGATTTTTTCTTTTACTTAAAAATGGCAAAAAGCCGTGCTACAAGGACAGGGTTTTCAACCCAATTTTCTGATAATAAATAAGTCCGCACGGGCGGACTTGAGATGAGACTTGAATTGTAAAAATCTCAAACAACCCTTAAGCGCACCAGCGCTGAACCACCAAGCGGATCGAACCGTCTTGATTTTGCTTTTGCTCAGAAACTTGGAAACCCTGCTTAGCGCTTTCATTCACCACAGTATGGTAAGCGTAGCGCTGAGTCACCTTATTCAGAAAACGATCGACAGACCAAGCTTGCTGCCAAAATTGCAAATCCGCCACCAATTCATACTCAGTCCCGTTCCAGCTAAAACCTAAGTCATAGCCGTTTTTTTGCTCAATCACCACCTCAGCAGTGCTGGTGAGGCCGCGATAGCCGCGCACCTCAGTGGGGCCAGACTTCCAGTCGATACCCAAGTCAGTTAAAGCAGCTTCCAAAGAATTCAAATTGCGGATCTGGGTTTTAATTTGGCTAAAGTGTGACATGGTGGTTCCAAAAAAATTTAAGTGAACTGAACAAAAAAGATTACCAATCGCTAAAAGCCACTTGGGCCGTCGCTTCGGCTGACTGATGCAGCACTTGCGCGAAATATTCAGATGTTGACTCTTGATGAAGCACCACACCGAGCTGGGCTTCAATTGCTGCCGTTACCTCAGCGCAGGAAGCACCGACAATGCCGGTGACTGTTTCCTGTACGCGGCCATCTGGATAAATGACAAATTCTAGTGTTTCCATAATCCGGGCTGACTGAATAGGAACAATAATGACACCGACACCAGCAAGCCGGGGACGATGCCTCCTGAGGTCGCTTCTTAAGAGTTGGCGGACTCACAAACCGCTATATCAATTTTGACTAATTGATAGGTTTTGAGTCACAACTTAACAGAAGTTATTAATAGGTAGAAGCAATACATCAGTTGTATGTAAAGTTTCGCGTACATTGTGACACCAGTCAAGTTGATTTTAGATTTTAGATTTTAGATTTTAGATTTTGAAGCCAAAAGTATAAATTCTCCCACTGTCCGACTCTCCCCTTTAATTCCCCCTGGGGTCTAAAACGTCTCGCAGCCCGTCGCCTAAAAGGTTGAAACCCAGAACTGTCAAGGTAATCAACAAACCGGGAAACAAAATCGTCCAAGGAGACGAAAGAGCGTATCCGCCTTTGAAAGCATCGGAAAGCATCGTCCCCAACTCTGGGGCTGGCGGCTGCGCGCCCAAACCGAGAAAACCCAAACCAGCAGCTTCTAGCGTCGCTGTACCTGTGGAAAGAGTTGCTTGTACAACAAGCGGGGCGAGACTTCCCGGCAAAATGTGGCGAAAAATAATCCGCAAGTCGCTGGCGCCTAAGGCCTTGACAGCTAACACAAATTCTTGTTCTCGCAGGGATAGCACCATGCTGCGTGTGAGGCGGATGTAAATCGGAATTTGGACGACGCTGACGGCGATAATTACGCTTTGCAAGCTGGGCCCGGTGACGGTAACAATGGCGATCGCCAGTAAGATCGAAGGGAAAGCTAGCAAAATATCCGCCAAAATCCCGATCGCCACTTCAGCCCATCCGCGAAAATATCCGGCGAAGAGCCCCAACAGAGAGCCCACAAATAATCCCGCACCCACAGAAACCAGGCTGACAATCAAAGATATCCCCAATCCGTGCCATACCCGCACCAGCAAATCTCGCCCCAAACTGTCGGTTCCGAACCAATGTTTGACGCTAGGAGCCACTAATCGGGATAAATAATCGCGATCGACCGCAGCATTATAAGGGTAAATTAGGGGGGCTAACACTGCCACAACAATCAGCGCTACAGTCAAAATTAAGCCGATTTTCCCAGAGGTCGATCGCCCAAATCGCTGCCAAGCAGGCTGTGAAAATATTAAATTTTTATGCAATTTTCGATTGTCCATTGAGTGCTGTCACCAAAAAACTGAGGACTTTGCACAAATTATTAAAATAAATTAACGATCGCGATCGGCAACGACGGAGCAGCCATCGCAGAAATCTTAACAGGACTTCCGCCTAGGAGTGAGGAAAAAACCCGGTTTCTCGCAGAATATTCGGTTTGGTAACGAGGTATCTAGGAAGAAACCGGGTTTTTAGCCATTTGGTGCGTCCAAGAGTGAAAAACCAGAACGATCGCAGTTTTTATAGCCAATGGCAGATGCCAAATGCCCGATCCCTTCGTAAAAGACCCTTTAAGATATAGATAACAAGATAATTTTAAAAGCGCATGACATCAACCCTACTCAAAGCCTCCTCCAAATCGCCCCTCAACGCCCCAACAGTGCGCCATTTCCCCAACGGCCTCACAGTTATAGCCGAACACTTGCCGGTCGATGCCGTTAACCTCAGCGTGTGGATGAATTTAGGCTCAGCCGTTGAATCCGACGAAATCAACGGCATGGCGCACTTTTTAGAACATATGATTTTTAAGGGAACTCCCAGCATTCCTAGCGGAGAATTTGAGCGGGCGATCGAACAACGCGGCGCTGTCACCAATGCAGCTACCAGCCAAGATTACACGAACTATTACATCACTACAGCTCCTAAAGATTTTGCCGAACTAGCTCCCCTCCAAGTCGATGTCTTGCTCAACGCCAGCATTCCCGACGACGCCTTCGATCGCGAACGGCTGGTAGTATTGGAAGAAATTAGACGATCGGAAGACAATCCGCGCCGCCGCACCTATCAGCGATCGATGCAATTAGCCTTTGAAGTCCTGCCCTACAAGCGACCCGTACTCGGCCCGACTTCCGTCATCGAAAATCTTACCGCCCAACAAATGCGGGATTTCCACAGCAGCAGATACCAGCCAGGGGCGATGACAGCAGTCGCAGTAGGTAATTTGCCGGTCGATCGACTAATTGAAATTGTCGCAGAAAGTTTTGCCGCCAAAAGCACAGCACAAAACAGCACCATAAATCTGCCCGCCGTCAGCAGCTTTCACCCAGAATCCGAAATTCTCAACTACGGCCAAGAATCGCCATTTACCGAAACAGTCCGCCGCGAATTTGTAGACTCAGCCCTCCAGCAAGCCCGACTGATTGTCATGTGGCGGGTGCCAGGTTTCGTGGAAATGTCCGAAACCTATGCCCTCGACGTTTTGGCGACAGTCTTGGGCCACGGGCGCACAACTCGCTTGGTTAAGGATTTGCGCGAAGACAGAGGGCTAGTCTCGTCAATTTCTGTCAGCAACATGACTCAGCGACTCGGCGGTGTATTCTCGATTTCTGCTCAACTAGCGACAGAAAATATAGAAGAAGTGGAAGCAGCTATCGTCGGACACATCCGCACTCTACAAACCGAACTGGTGACAGATGCCGAAATTTCCCGCATCCGCACCCAAGTAGCAAATCGGTTTATCTTCGGTAACGAAACTCCGAGCGATCGAGCAAGTTTGTACGGTTACTATCAGTCGATGGTAGGAGATATCGCTCCCGCCCTCAACTACGCAGCCTGCATCCAAGCTCAAACTGCGGAGGATATCCGGGAAGCCGCCGTCAAATACCTATCTCCCGACGCCATGGGTGTGGTGGTAATTCGCCCCAGCGAAGCATAAAATCGACTTTTTGCTAAACAGCGCGATCGTTTCATGGCTAAGCTAGGGAGACTTGCAACGGCACCAAAAAGTTAAATCACCGTCATGTTTAATTAGAGAATACTCCGTCAAGTCCGATCGGCTGTCGCCTTAAAGGTTTGTATCGAATCATGAATACAAAGCCCTTAAGGTGCGGACGATCGGTAAAATTGCCGTAAATTTCTGAGAGGATAAACTTGGAATCATTGAAGCGCGCAGGGAATCATGAAATTACAAAACTTTCTCAAGTCAAAAATTAGGTATGATTCTAGGGCGATCGCTGCGGACGACGAACTGAGCCGCCAAATTCAAAGTCGCCTCATTGACCTAGGTTTACTGAAACCTCCAGTAGACGGCATCTTTGGCCCTCTTTCTACCGCAGCCCTCCACCGATTTCAAACCCTGATGAAGTGCGGCGAGCCGGGTTTTTTGGGAGCAATCACAGCCCAAAAGCTGATCGAAACCAAACCGGCGGACATTCCCAAACCTCGCCCCATCCTGAAAATCCTCAAAGACACAATTTTTAAATCAAAACCGCTGGCGTCTTCTCAACTTCAGGAAGCGGAAAAACAAGTAATCCCAGCGGGAAAAGAGTTTGAACTGCTGGCTTTTGCTCCGATTCGCGGCCATATTAGAGTTGCTCTCCGCAACGAGTCTTTCAAAGGTTCAGGGATTTGGTATGTTTACGGAGGACACGCTCAAGTTACTCTAGACGGCGTTTTGCTGTATCCCAAACCGAATCCGCCGACTGTCAGACTGGGCATTCCTTATCGATCGCAAATGGATAACTTGTACAATCCTACAGGTTCTTGCAATGTTACTTCCATCGCGATGTGTTTGGACTTTTTGAGAGTTCCCCGGCGCCAAAAAACCGGACAATATGAAGATGAACTCTACCAATATGCGATCGACAAAGGTTACAGTCGCTGGGAACCGAGAGATTTAGCCAAAATTGTTAGAGATTACGGCGCTCAAGATTACTTTACCGAGAATGCAACGATTGATGATGTTCAAGATTGGCTCGCCAGCGGAAATCCCGCTGTCATCCACGGATACTTCACATCTTTCGGTCACATTATAGTTGCCGCAGGCTACGACAGCGAAGGATTCTTCGTTCACGATCCCTATGGCGAATGGTTCCCCACGGGTTATGACACAACTGTCAGCGGTTCTTACTTGCACTATTCCTATCGCTTAATCCGCAGCGTTTGTATGGCTGATGGGAATTTTTGGGTGCATTTTATCTCGAAGTAGTTATTGGTTATTGGTTATTTGTTATTTGTTATTGGTAATAACTAACCAATAGAACCCTCCCAAAATGCCAATTTTGAACAGGCAGGATGCCTGTTCCACAACAATTATGGGAGATGTCTAATAATTGACTGTTAACAGTAGTCAGTTGATAGTTGTAAACCGGAGTATCTCATTTTTATAAAAAGCATTTGTCTTATTATAGTGCTGTCCCCGCTCGCGTATTGTACAATACGCGAGCGGGGACGCTCGCACTATAGATAAAAAACGCGAGCGGGGACGCTCGCACTATAGATAAAAAACTGAGATGCTCCCACTGACAACTGTCAACTGTCAACTGTCAACTGTCAACTGTCAACTGTCAACTGTCAACTGATTTTCATACTTAAATCCAGCCAAGTCGATCGCGTAATTGGAGCACTCGTAGAAATATAGTCAACTCCGGTTTCCGCCACACTCCGAATAGTTTCCAAAGTCACATTCCCGGAAGCTTCAATTTTTACCCGATCGCTCTTTTCCCGAATTATTGCCACAGCCTGCCGCATCAAATCGAAGGACATATTATCTAACATGATAATATCCGCCTTGTGCTGAAGAGCTGTCTCCACCTCAGCCAGAGTTTCGGTTTCAACTTCGATCGTCAGCGGATAGGGGATAGAATTGCGAATTAGGGCGATCGCCTCGGCAATTCCCCCAGCCGCCGCAATGTGATTGTCTTTAATCATCACCGCGTCATCTAATCCCATCCGGTGATTGCAAGCGCCACCGATTTGAGTCGCGTATTTTTCGAGCAATCTCAATCCTGGTGTTGTCTTGCGGGTATCCACCAATTGCACGGGTAAATCGGCAATTTTGTCAACATATTTCCGAGTTAAAGTAGCGATGCCGCTCAAACGCATTGCCAAGTTTAATGCTACTCTTTCTCCGGTTAGCAGCGCATCGAAATTGCCGGAAATCTCGGCGATTACTTCTCCTTTTTCGCACAGTTTCCCTTCGGGTACTTGGGGGATGAAACTGAGGCTGCTGTCTAAAAGTTTAAATGTGCGATGTGCGATCGGCAATCCAGCGACGACTCCAGCCTCCTTGACAATCCATTTAGCAGTACCCTGGATGCTGGCTGCGGGGAATAAAGCCGATGTTGTGCGATCGCCCCTACCGATATCTTCTAGCAGCCAGTTGTGCAGTAGGGAGTCTAAAACTATCCAAGGTGGCAATATTGCTGTCATGTTTTTGTCGGTTGTTATATCAATAGGAATTACGCATCAAAACCCAAGAAACCGGGTTTTTGCGATTGAATTGGGCTGTAACAAAGAATCTCGGAAAAAACCCGGTTTCTGACTACCCGTGCGTCTAGGACTGCTACTAGGAATAATAGTCGATCGGGTGATTTTCGGCAAGTTGCAGAATGATGATGGTGTGAGTGCGATTTTGGGCGATCGGGCCAGATAATGGGCTATTCTGTTGCTGACATTGGGTTTTGGTGCTTTAATGGAGTAAATGGTGCGATCGCGAGCAGAAACCATGATACAGCCACTCATTTTAGAAAAATTAGCAGAACTCCCTGAGTCTCTTCAGACAGAAGTGCTTCATTATATTGAGTTTTTGATAGAAAAGCAGGCTAAAAACTCAACCCAAGAAAAGCCGACAAAGCGAGGGGGGCTTGGAATGTGGAAAGGTAAAATCTGGATCTCTGATGATTTTGATGAACCTATCGAAGATTTAAAGGATTATATGTAAACATGAATATTCTACTAGATACTCATACTTTTCTCTGGTACTTGGAAGACAGTAAAGCATTAAGTTATAAAGCAGCATAAATTATTGAATATCGCCCTTATCTATGATAATTCACGCAATATTTTGTCGATTACCGTATCCGACAAGCCAAGCAACTGAGCGATTTGAGATGGTTCGATACCTTGACTGTGCAATTTGCAAACGACTTCAGCGACATCAATTTCGAGCCGTTCGATCTGAGTTTTGAATTTCGATTCAGTGGAGCGATCGCTGTCGGAGTTGCTAGGCAAAAAAGGACAGGGTTTAAGGTTGAGGGTGTGAACGTATTCGACGTATTGAATATAATCTCTACCGAAGTTTGAAGTGTTGCTGATATTTCGGCGATCGATCGCAGCTTTGAGATTGCCTTTTTGCATCTCTTCATCCATCACTGCGGAGAGATTTTTGAGCAGCTTGTAGCCGACTTCTCGGACATATTTTGTAGTGTAGCGGGTGTCGCGGGCGATCGTTTCGTAGGTTTTGCCATCATACATTCCCTGCAACACTAGCTGTTGTAGCGTGTTGAGATGTTTGCCTGTTTTCTCAAATATTAGACCATCGACCAATTTCAGCAATTCGTTATCGTCAGGGACGGCTTGCAACGGGCGATCGTCGTTGGGCTGCATGGGTTAAGTGAAGAAAATATAAAGTTGGGGAAACTTCGGGCTTTTTCAGTCTTTTTCGGGCTTTTTCAGCCATGACATAGATGAGACAGGTGAGGTAGATTTCTTAAATCACCAACACAAAGAAGCACTATATGCCTGACAATTTAGCTTTGCTGGACAAGAACGATGACATACTGAACGGTAGCAGCGCCAAAGATCAAGCGGATTGCGGCTGTCCTTTCAAAAAAGCCGCGACTCAAGAGACGGTATCAAATTCTCAGAATATCCAGAATATCTTTAGCTTGGGAAGCAACGATACGCTAGAAAGTTCTGTCACGCAAGACTTTTTGAATGGTAACACAGGAAACGACTTTATCTCCGGTAGTGCTGATGGCGATATTGGGCGATCGACTTCTCAAGTCGGTAGTGGCTCACTTTCGATCGATGGTAGTGCTTACATTTTGACAGAGGGAAGCGACACATTTACGATTCCCCTTGGCTTGCTCGATACTCTTTTAGGTGGTTTGCGAGGCTTAGGCGGTGCGGATTCGATTACAGGCTCAGAATCCGGGGATATCGTCTATGGCGACGAAGGAAATGACCGAATTGAGGGCCGAGGTGGTGCTGATTTGCTCAAGGGTGGCGCGGGAAACGATTTTCTGAACGGAAATCAAGGGAACGATAATCTTTCCGGCGGCGAAGGGAACGACACAATTTATGGGGGAAAGGGTGATGACTTAATAGACGGTGGCAATGGTGATGATGTCCTGTACGGTGACTTTGGGATAGATACTTTGACTGGCAGTACGGGTCAAGATATTTTTGTTTTGCCCAGTGGTAGTGCTGCGATCACGACCTCTGCTGCCGATATAATCACCGACTTCAATAAAGGCGATGATTTTATTGGATTAACTGACGGTTTAACAGAAGCAGGAGTGACTTTAGAAGCAGCTTCTATCGTACCAGGAAGTTCAGATACGGTAATTAAAAATAGTGCTACTGGTGCGATCTTGGGTCGAGTTGCAGGAGTGTCACCAACAGACGTGCGAGGACGCTTAGTAAAAGCAAACATTGTAACTTATGACATCCCAAAAGCCAGACAGATATCAGCCGATACTTATGAAATGACTCTTGCAGGCAGTGATGGAAGTCAGTTTGTTTCTACCATCAAAAAAACTGACACTCAAGTGTATCAGGAATCTGTCAGATACACACCATCGAATCAGGGCAACAGTGGCCTTCAACCATTCACAGTTCGCTACAATCCAGATGGGACAAGAGGCGAACTTCAAAAAGCAGGTTCCTCCAACTCAGTTATCCTGCAACGAATTGACAATAAATCAGGCAGCGTAATAGAGAAAAGTGCGACAGGCGAAACCGAAGTTGGGAAAATAGGAGACTTTGGAACTGACTTTGCCAGAAATTTAGCATTAGAGATTAGTTGCATTTTTGGCAAAGGTTTTTGTGACGCATTTGAGCAAACAGCAGATATGGTAAGTAAATGGAAAGATGGTGCTGCAAAGGTTGGATCTGTGTTGGAAAAATTTCGATTACCAGTAAATGGGAGTAGCAGTGCCATTGAGGAATTTGAAGTAATCAGTCAAACTTCTGGTGTTATTTGTACAGCTTTGTTTGGCAACGACGAAGCCCTCAAAAAAGCAGTAACAGGAGCGGCCGAAGATAAAATTCCTCTTCCTGGGCCACTGACAAAACTTCTTAAGATTGGCGATTCAGTTCAAAACTTATTTAGTGGCATCAACAAATTTTTCTTTGATGGTAAAGGCGAACTATCATCTAATCTTCGCAAAGAATTAGGAATCAATGCTTGCGATCCGCAATCTCCGACAGTTCCGCCACCGCCAAGTACAAATCCAAGTCCCCCAGCACCAGCCACTGCCTCCTTAAAAATAGAGATAAAACCGTCTGCTATCCCTTATCTGGGGACTGCTAACCTGAATGTCAAATACTCGAATCCGGCCAACGACAGCAGAATTGTAGAGATCACGGGTAGTGGTCAAAAAGGTCTGGGATCTACCAGTTTTCTAATTCCAGAAGATAAAAAGGGTCAAGGAGAGTTAAATTTCACTTTGACAAATCGCGGGAGAGAGCTAGGAGGACCGGGTAGTGAAAGCTTGGATAATTTCTTAGACGTTGGGATTGGGAATGGACGGGGAGGAGGACTATTTGCTAATGATTACAAACAACTATCATTCGATCTTCTTGGAGCTCCTAATCCCCTAGATTTCTTGGAGAACGTCTATACGGTTACTTCGGTAGAGGGCTTGACGCGGCGATAACGGCTATAATCGGGCGGGCACGGGGGCACCGCCCCTACGGTCATTCGGCATTTCCAGTGTGATGTGGAGTTGGTTTAAGGGCGATATTGAATAAAAATTGTAAGGGCGGGTTCACCGATCGCTCTTGCCACCCACCGATAATCTTGATAAACCCGCCCTTCCCAACCGATAACTGCGATCGCAATTAAAGAAACAAACTAATATCCACGTGGAAAAAATCGGCTAATTTTCTGGCTTCATCTATTTCGATCGCCCTTCCACTAACAAAAACTTTATCAACCTCAGTTTCCGTTCCCAAAACAGGAATCAGATCGGATTTGTCCAAATCTCTCGCATCCATTAAATGTTGCAACATTGAACCACCATTTCCTGCGGGAATTGGATAATTTTCAGCCTCAAATTTTTCAATCAGCGTTATCAAAAGCTCCAGAAATAGCTCTTCCTCCTGCGATCGCATAGGGCCGTGTTCCAGTTCGCAAGCGAGAGCGATCGCAGCCTCGTTTTCTGCTTCATTGGCGATCGGTTTTGGTTGATACCGAACCACTAAATCTGTATAAGATTTTGCATCAAAAGTACGGATCATTTTTCCACTCATCCTTACTTAGATTTGCACAGGTAGCGATCGCTTTCCCTGTTTAAGCTACAGTAAAAGCTATATTTTCTAGCACCACATTAGGTACATTTCCACTACCTAAAACCTGTGTAGCATCTAAAACTTCTATCCCTACCAATAACTCATTTTCCCCAATATTTAAAGCAATTTCGTCAGTTAACTGTAAAGTTCGGCACTCATGCTTACCTTCTACAAGTCTAATGTATAGAGCGTCAATTTCGGAATCATAACTAATCTTCATAAAGTTTTACCTCTTATTCTTCAGTCCGCGAAGGCGGACTTCGTTTGTGTAGAAGCGGTTTCAACCGCCGAGTGATAAAGATAATGACTAACAACTCCCCAAAAAACTAAAGCTCCTTTCCGTTGTTGCGGGAAAAGAGCTTTAATTTATTATTAACCTGGCACCGAGCTATTTTACCGGGCAGTGACCCGCCGAGTATCTTCGCCATAGCAACGTTTAACAACCGAGTTCGGGATGGATCGGAGTGGTTCCATTACATCATAAGCACCAGGAAAGCTTTGAAAACTTTGAATCCTGTGTCTGCGTTAAATTTGATGTTTTGCATCTCTTTCGCTCGACATCCATTACATTACCAAACTCCCCTAAGTTTGTCAACCCCTTTTTGAAAGATTTTTTGCTGAGATGTTGCACCTTTCTCACTGAACAGGCAAGATGCCTGTTCCACAAAGACACAAAGAGTAAATTTTCTTGTGGGGTGGGCATCCTGCCCGCCCATCAGTCCTATCACAAATCCAAAAACGCCGCATCCACACCCTGTTCTCTGCGAATCTTCCCATCCTTTACAAACCACGCCACAACCTGCTTAACTGTTAATTGCTCGATCGCCCCTCCAACTTCCACAGCAATTTGCCTCAAAGGCCGCAAAGACGCAACCACCAAATTCGTAAAAAAGTTTTCAAAACTAGCATCAACTTGAATTGACTGCTGAATACTCTCATCATTCTTAACCCAATCCATCACCTGCCCATTAGTCACCTCAGCCACCGGCAAACCAGTCTCCCCAGCAATTTGCTTCAACACCCTCAAAGCATAAATTGCCAGCCGCGCCGAAAACTTTTCCTTCGACGACAACAGCGCCATATCAACTTCCGCACACTCTTCCGGCTTTAAAAAATCAGCTAATGGTTCCATAGTTATTAGTTACTTGTTATTTGTTATTTGTTATTTGTTATTTGTTATTTGTTATTTGTTACTTGTTACTTGTTATTTGTTACTGCTAATCCATGACATCCGTGACATCCGTTAAATCCGTTACAAAATCCGTTACAAAATCCGTTGCCGAACTTCCTTCCTTGCAATAATCAAATAACCGCAGCGGTGTTCCCCATCAATAATCCAGTGAGTGCGCTCTATCGTACAATCCGGCAACACAGCAGCAAACATCTCCAACTCATTACCACAAACACTCGGAAAAGTTTCAGCCACATTAGAAATAGCACAATTGTGTTCCATAAACACAAATCGATCGCCCTTATCGCGATCGCACAAATCATCATCCACAGAATCTACAGGATACCACTCAGCCATGTAACCTTCATCCCTGCGAAGCTCCATCAACCTAGCCACCCGCTCTTGCAGCGAACCCGCACCCATCACCCTGCGGTACTCCATCGCCTTACCTTGCCACTGTTTTCGCAGGATAGAAATCACTTGCTCGCGGCCAACAGTCTCAGCCAAAGTATGCAGAAAAGAAACCGCAAAATCGCCATAACGATTCGGGAAGCGATCGCGCCCCAGACTGGTAAGCTCATAAATGTGCTGCGGTCGCCCCATCCCAGCCTGAACCGACCGATACTGAATCAGCCCCTCCCCCTCCAAATCCTTCAAATGACGGCGAATCGCCTGGGGGCTGACATCCAAAGACTCCGCCAACTGGAGAGCCGTCCCTTGACCCCCCTTGAGCAAAAACTGCAAGATGTCTTGTTTAGTGGAAGTCTGCTGAGTCTGCATCATCTTCACAAAAAAATATTTCTGAGACTTTGACAATATCACTATTGTTAATGTAGCTTAAAATATAGTAAAGCAACAGATTTGTTGTTTAACTCAACAGAGCAGTCCAGCAAAACTCGCTCAAGCCCAGACAGCCAACCAATTTTGGATTTACGATTTTGGATTTTAGATTTACTCCACCCGCTCAGTGTGAAGCTTAGAAATTTTAGATTTACTATTTACGATTGTTCCGTCCTTAAAGGACAGGGCTTGCACCAAGATTCCCCAATCCAAAATCCAAAATCTAAAATCTAAAATTCCGTTGATTGCCCGTCTGCCATCTTTGAGAGCATTATCTAGAACACTGAACACGCAAAATAATGAGTTCTACCACAGCCCAAACCCTAGTCAACCAGCCCTACAAATACGGTTTCGTCACCGACATCGAGTCAGACACCATCCCTCGCGGCTTGAGCGAAGATGTAGTGCGGCTGATTTCCTCCAAGAAAAACGAACCGGAATTCTTACTGCAATTCCGCCTCAAAGCATACCGCAAGTGGCTGACCATGACCGAGCCGACCTGGCCTCATGTCAACTATCCCGCGATCGACTACCAAAACATTATCTACTATTCCGCGCCCAAACAAAAGCCCAAAAAGCTCAACAGTTTGGACGAAGTTGATCCGGCACTATTAGAAACCTTCGAGAAATTGGGAATTCCCCTATCCGAACAAAGACGGCTGGGAAATGTCGCCGTCGATGTCGTTTTCGATAGCGTTTCAATTGCCACAACCTTTAGAGAAAAACTAGCCAAAGACGGCGTTATCTTCTGTTCCATCACAGAAGCCGTCAAAGATTATCCCGAACTAATCGAAAAATATCTTGGCACTGTCGTACCAGTCGGCGACAACTTTTTCGCAGCCCTCAACTCCGCCGTATTCACCGACGGTTCCTTCGTTTACATTCCCAAAGGCGTAAAATGCCCAATGGAATTGTCAACCTATTTCCGCATCAACAACGAAGATTCCGGCCAGTTCGAGCGCACCCTAATTATCGCAGAAGAAAACAGCTCTGTGTCTTACTTGGAAGGCTGCACTGCGCCGATGTTTGACACCAACCAACTGCACGCCGCCGTCGTGGAATTGGTAACAATGGACAATGCCGACATCAAATATTCCACAGTGCAAAACTGGTACGCCGGCGATGCTAATGGGAAAGGCGGCATTTACAACTTTGTGACAAAGCGCGGTTTGTGTCAAGGAGTCAATTCCAAGATTTCTTGGACACAAGTAGAAACCGGTTCCGCGATTACTTGGAAATATCCCAGTTGCGTGTTAGTTGGTGACAACTCGGTGGGCGAATTCTACTCGGTAGCGCTGACAAACAACAAGCAGCAAGCTGATACCGGCACCAAAATGATCCACGTCGGCAAAAACACTCGCAGCACGATTATTTCCAAAGGAATTTCGGCGGGGAATTCTTCTAACAGTTATCGCGGCTTAGTGAAAATGGGGCCGAGTGCGAAAGGCGCTCGCAATTATTCCCAGTGCGACTCGATGCTGATTGGCGATAACGCTCAAGCGAATACTTTCCCTTATATTCAAGTGCAGAACCATACTGCTAAAGTGGAACATGAAGCCTCGACTTCTAAGATTGGGGAAGAGCAATTGTTCTTCTTCGCGCAGCGGGGAATTTCCGCAGAAAATGCCATTTCGATGATGATTAGCGGTTTCTGCAAAGACGTTTTCAATCAGTTACCGATGGAATTTGCGGCGGAAGCTGATAAGCTGTTGAGCCTGAAACTCGAAGGAAGTGTCGGGTAGAACTCACATCTTGCACTATTATCAAAAAACCTGTAGGGGCGGGTTCACCAAAAACCTTAAAAGGTGCAAACAGGTTAAATAAACCCGCCCCCACCCACCAAAAAGCCCCTGATAGAACTCACTGTAGGGGCGGGTTCACCAAAAACCTTAAAAGGTGCAAACAGGTTAAATAAACCCGCCCCCACCCACCAAAAAGCCCCTGATAGAACTCACATCTTGCACCATTATCAAAAACTTGTAGGGGCGGGTTCACCAAAAACCTTAAACGGTGCAAACAGGTTAAATAAACCCGCCCCCACCCACTGTAAACTGCATTGAGGCCAAGGAAAAAAAGAGATGATTGTTGAAAATAGTCAAGTGATTCTATCAGTCCGCAATTTAACTGCGAATGTCGAAGATACTCAAATCCTCAAGGGTTTGAACCTGGAAATTAAATCAGGCGAAATCCACGCCATCATGGGCCCGAACGGTTCAGGAAAAAGCACCTTATCCAAAATATTAGCAGGCCATCCCGCTTATACAGTAACAGGCGGAGAAGTAACATTTTTGGGGCAGAACTTACTGGAATTACCGCCAGAAGAACGTTCTTTAGCTGGCGTGTTTCTAGCTTTCCAATATCCTTTGGAAATTCCCGGTGTCAGCAATCTGGATTTCTTGCGCGTGGCTTACAATGCTCACCGTAAACATCGCGAATTGGAAGAATTAGATGCTTTTGATTTCCAGGATTTTGTCGAGGAAAAGCTGGATATTGTTAAGATGAATGACTCTTTCTTGAACCGCAGCGTCAATGAAGGTTTTTCCGGCGGCGAGAAAAAGCGGAATGAGATTTTGCAAATGGCTATATTAGAACCGAAGTTAGCTATTTTGGATGAGACTGATTCTGGTTTGGATATCGATGCTCTCAAAATTGTTGCTGGCGGTGTGAATCAGTTGTCAAATGCTGAAAATTCGATGTTGGTGATTACTCACTATCAGCGGTTGTTGAATTACATTATCCCTGATTTCATTCACGTCATGGAAGCTGGTAGAATTATCTTAACTGGCCCGAAAGAGTTGGCGCTGGAATTGGAAGAGCGCGGTTATGACTGGGTTGTGGAAGAAGAAGCAGCAGGAGTTGGCGCGCGATGATAAATACTCAGGTTGCTACTAGGGAAATGTTTTTGGCTGATTTGGTTAATCAGTGCGGTAAGTTGGAGGTTGCTAATAGCGAAAGTTCGACTTACGGGTTGCAGGATTTGCGGGATGCGGCGACTGAATATGTGCTGGCTGCGAGTTTTCCGACGGTGAGGGATGAGGAATGGCGCTTTACTGATTTGTCGCCGGTTTTGCAAGTTCCTTTTCATGTACCGCAGAGCAATCAGTCAAATGTTAAGCTGACTGATATTATTATGCCTGTGAAAAATCGGGATGATTTACCATTAAGATTGGTATTTGTTAACGGTTTTTATGCGCCGGATTTGTCAACGGGGAATTTGCCGGACTTTTATGTAGGTAATCTATCCAATGTACCGGAAAAATATCGATCGCGCATCACCGATGTTTTGAGCAAGCACAAACAGCAAACTGAAGTGTTCACAGCCTTGAATACTGCGGGTTTGGTGGATGCTGCGGTGGTGTTCGTACCGGCTAATATGTCGATCGACCTTCCGATTCATTTGCTGTTCTTGACCGCACCAGGTGCATCTGGGACGATGTGTCAGCCGCACTGCTTAATCATAGCTGAGGCTGGCAGCAACATCACTGTCGTTGAGGATTACGCAACTATCGGCAATGTACCCGCTTTTACGAATGCTGTGACGGATGTTGTTGTCGGCGAAAACGCCACTGTGAATCATGTTCGGCTTCAGCGCGAAGGTTTGGATGTGGTGCATATTGGCAAAAGCGCGATCGAGCAAGCGCGCAATAGTCGTTATACTTGTCATGCTATCAGTTTGGGCGGCAAAATATCGCGGCACAATTTAGAAGTATTTCAGCGCGGGGAAGGCACCGAAACAACTTTAAACGGCTTAACCGTAGCCTTTGGCGAACAGTTGGCGGACACTCACAGTTTAATCGATTTCAATCATCCCCACGGCACAAGTCGGCAATTGCACAAGTGCATTGTCGGTAACAAAGCCCGCGCTGTATTTAACGGCAAAGTTTTTGTTCGCAAAGCCGCACAATTAACAGATGCCGGACAATTGAGCCGGAATTTGTTGCTGTCGCCGAGAGCACGTGTCGATACAAAACCGCAGTTGGAAATTGTGGCGGATAACGTTAAATGTTCCCACGGTGCAACTGTCAGCCAGTTGGAAGATGATGAACTTTTCTACTTGCAAAGCCGCGGCTTAGATTTAGAAAGAAGTCGCTATTTGCTGATTGATGCTTTTGCGGCGGAAATGCTCAATCAATTGCCGATTGTTGGAGTGGCAAAAATGCTTTCTACCTGCATGGCTATCCAAGAATAACTGATTGGTTAGCATACAAATTAGGACACAGCAATGCTGTGTCCCTACCCATAAATCTTGTACAATTTTCAACAAATCTGTAAGGGCGGGTTCACCAATCACATTTACTTCCCACAAACAATCTATATAAACCCGCCCCACCACCACAGACAACCTAGATAAACATAGATTTTTATTTAAATCAAAAATTGTGGTTGTCAATTTTTGATTTATTCAACTAAATGTAATCCCCGTCTGTTTTACCAGAAAGAATTGGTTTCAAGCCTCTCTCCCTTGTAGGAATAAACTAAAATCAGACTATTCATTGCTCCTATCTTTTTCCTTCTAGCCCAAGTGCTGTCAACTGTCAACTGTCAACTGTCAACTGTCAACTGTCAACTGAATGAAGGCGGGTATATGTGAAAAGATGAATTATCTTTTGAACACAAGTGAAGCTTTTTATTCACCGCATAAACGAACCGACAACACCGTTCAAATCTTCAGCCAAAGGATTTCCCAAGGCCTTAAATTTCCACTCGCCACCTTCTCGATAAACTTCTCCCATCAACATATTTAATTTGCCTTCATAGGAAGGATCGCTTGACAAGCGATAGCGAGCAATTTCTTTTCCGGCTGCATCTACAGCCCTCACAAAAGCATTTTCTACCATGCCAAAATGCTGTTGTCTGTCTTTTCCATTGTAAATATTTACGCCCAAGATAATTTTGTGATATTCTGCTGGTAAAGAGCTTAGTTTCACAAATATTTGTTCATCATCTCCGTCTCCGGCTCCCGTGAGATTGTCGCCGGAATGAACAACTGTTTTATCCTTCGACTCTAAATGAGAGTAATAAATTACATCTTCTTTGTAATTTTTTAATTTGCCATTTTCTCCCAGCAGCAAAGCGTAGGCATCTAAGTCAAAATTTGCACCGCTGCTTCTACCGAAAAGACCTGTTTTAGCTTGCGCTACATCCCAGCCCAAAGCTAATGTTAATCGGGATAAGTCGAATTCACTTTTGCTGAGTACGATCGATTGTCCTTTTGTCAAGTTAATAGCCATATCTTTGTAATTGTGTAAGGTTTATCGTGCAATACAGTTCTGATCAGATTTAGGTTGAAACCGCGCCTATACAAACAAAGCTCGATATCAGCGGGTTGAAGAACGGGCGATTGAAATTACCTGACTTTCTTCAGTCCGCCTCTGGGGACTTTGTTTTTTTAGACGAGGTTTCAATCCTACGTCTTCTCTATTTCCTTCTGATCAGGCGTACTTATCTACAAAGCTTTGCAAACCTGAATTGTAACCTTGTCCGACAGCTTGAAACCTCCACTCGCCATCTTTCTTGTAAAGTCTGCCAAACTCCACCGCAGTCTCCTTCCCAAAATCCTCATCCAAATCGTATCTAGTGACTTCAATGTCAGTAGTAGTGTCGTAAATCCTGATAAAAGCATTCCGCAGTTGACAGAAATTTTGCCTTCTCGATTCCGCTTCGTGGATTGTCACCACAAACACAATTTCTTGCACCGCAGGATCTACCTTGGTTAAATCGACTGTAACTCTTTCATCATCGCCACTTCCTTCTC
The DNA here is from genome assembly GCF_020738665.1 of Microcoleus sp. PH2017_08_TRC_O_A. Taxonomy (NCBI): domain Bacteria; kingdom Bacillati; phylum Cyanobacteriota; class Cyanophyceae; order Oscillatoriales; family Microcoleaceae; genus Microcoleus; species Microcoleus sp. PH2017_08_TRC_O_A. The sequence continues at coordinate 66,997 of NZ_JAEQCE010000022.1, read as the reverse complement.
CGGTTCTGCTATCTCCCAGATGTTTTACAGAAGAATCCGGCGACTCGTTGTTATTGTAGAAAACAAAGTATTTTTCGCTGGGAATTTTACCAGCAGCGCCCAGCATAAACACGGAAGCATCTAAGTCAAATGCCGCTCCGGTGTCTGTAGCGTTGATATCCCATCCCAAACCGATCCCGGCATTTTTCAGCCCCGGTGCTTCTTTAGAAAGATTGATTCTTCCGCCTTTTTCCAAGTTGATTGACATTTGCTCTCCTGTTCGCGACATCACTGATGTTATTTAACAATTATACGACAAATTTTAAATGTCAAGGATCATATGTCTTCTCTTTAAACGATTGATTTAGGAGCGCGCATTCGGCACATAGCGATGTCAACTCACTGATTCATCTTGTAAATGTGCCAAAATCCGATCGACCGTTTCTGAAACCGTTAGATGGGTTGAATCCAGCCAATAACCGAGATGAGGGGTTTCGGTGCGGAGGATGCGATCGAATTCATAAACCATGGTTTCGTTGGCATATCCGGTCTTCAATCGTGCTGCATCCCGTGCCGCTACAACCTCTGCCGAGGGACACAGAACGATCGCACACAACGGCACATCATGAAACGAGGCAACTATCTCAGCAAGTGCCGAACCAATGATAATGTCTTGATAGACAACGGTAAAGCCAGCCTGGAGATATTGTCGCGCTGCCATTGCTGCCAGGTGATAGCGCAATTGAAGTTGCTGATATGCCTCTGCTGACAAATTTAACGTCATTTGGGCCTGCCCATTCACGATCGCGCGACGAAAGATATCCCCGCGCAGGTGAACGCTTTTGGGCAACCTTTCGGCAAGTGATTGGGCAACTGTTGATTTTCCAGCAGCCATATTTCCGGTAATTAAAATAATTTGTGGCTGATGATTTTCAGGTTGTTGATTGCTGTTCATAATGTTAAAAATTATACCACCAACTTTTAATATCAATAACAACTATACAAGAAAATGAGTGATAAAAATATTTTAAAACGTAAACGTTTGTGAATATTGTAGATACTTGCTTGCCATTATTTATTATGAGGGATATTCTAGTTACATCGATTAGAGAGCGAGTTGATTAGGGACTTCATTGAAAAGTTATGACCAATAATACTCGAAACATACTGGCAGTTTTAGCAGGGACAGCGATCTGCTACGGAGCAATTTCAATAGCCGATATGCCGATCGCCCGCTCGGCAGTTCTCACGTATAATTTGAAGGCGCCCGGATTTGCCAGCGGTTTGGTTAAGTTTAGCAACTCTGGGATTGCAGGAATAGGCATAGAAGAAGCTACAGTTTCTGAAGGGAGATTAAATACTGTATTTGTTGCCGGATTAGCTGGACCAAGTTCGCCAGAATATCGATTGCCACGCAGAGAATATTATGATTTAGCAGGAGCAATAGCTTTATTTTTTGAAGGGGAATTTCGCGGCATAAAAGCTAGGGGTTCAGACAGATTAACCGAAGTAGTTGACATTCCAGACACAGGATTTGGAGAGTATTACACGAGATACGAGTCAGGAGCAGCCTGGTCTTTGGATACCAATGGATTATCTAATCCCGGTCGGTGGATATCTGGATTTGAGGGATATACTGAAACTTATATCTACGCTCGCACTCATTTTCTTGGTGTTGAGCGATCGCCCTATCGCTCTGGTAACACTATGTTGTATGAACTGGCAGACACGGCAGCCGAACCAGTTCCCGAACCAATGACTGTTGCGGGAACTGCTTTAGCATTGGTTGGTTTTGCGGGTTTCAAGCAAAGAAAAAAGATGGCATCTTGAGGATGCAATCGCCGTACTTATGTAATCTCAAAATCTCGAATTTACTACTTTGTATAGGTTGCACGAACAGTCTGCTCACCAGTACAATGAGTAACAATCGGCTAACAGTATTGCACAGCTAAAGTAATTTAACAAATTGCTGCTGATACTCATCCTCTGTCATCAGTTCTGTCGTGCTTTCCACCCTGTCTAAAAACACGATCCCATCTAAATGGTCGTATTCGTGCTGAAAAATTCTGGCCACAAAGTCTGTCAATTGTTGTCCGTGAAGTTTCCCATCTCTACAAGTGTATTCAATTTCGATCGCCCTACTTCTCGGCACCAATCCCCGAATCCCCGGAATACTCAAACAGCCTTCCCAGTCTTTGGCTGTATCTGTTGATGCAGCGACAATCCGGGGATTAATCATCGCTGTCGGTTCCATGTGCGGTGCTTGGGGATACCGCAGGTTGGGGCGGGATGCGACGATGAACAGCCGATCGCACATCGCAGCTTGAGGGGCGGCAATTCCCACTCCGTGCGCGTGTTGGACGGTAGAAATTAGGTTGTCGATTAGCTGTTGAATGCGATCGTCCTTCACATTCTCGACAACTTGCGACGGTTGGCGCAGTACCGGATTTCCTAATTGTGAAATTTGCAAGATTTCTGGCATAGTTATTGGTTAGTTGTTATTTGTTATTGGTTATTTGTTATTTGTTATTTGGTTATTGTTAAATAACTACTGCCAACTGCCAACTGCCAACTGACAACTGATTATCGAACTTGTTGAACGGGCAAACTCCCCGGTTTCACACTCAAATTAACTATTTGCCCGTTGCGGTTGATTTCCATTTGCAAATTGCCGCCAACCTTCGCATTTTGCACGAAGTCCTGAACAGCTTCCGACTGAATAATCGGCTGATTATTAATCTTTTGAATCACATCTCCAGCCCGCAAACCTGCGGCGGCTGCGGGAGAATTAGGAACAACACTCACAATCGCCACACCCCGATCGACTGCAACTCGCAAATTGCTGTTAGCATTGCCGTTAATTTGCTGCTTCACCTCCGGAGTCAGCGTCGCCATTTCAATACCCAGATAAGCGTGTTCGACTTTCCCCGTCGAAATCAGTTCCTGCGCCACCTCTTGCGCCGCCTGAATCGGAATCGCAAACCCCAATCCTTGAGCACCTTGAATAATCGCCGTATTCATCCCGATCACTTCACCCGAAGCATTCAGCAGCGGGCCGCCGGAATTTCCCGGATTGATTGCAGCGTCTGTTTGAATAAAACCAATGCGCTTGTCGGGTACGCCCACCTCGGTACTCGATCGCCCTGTAGCGCTAATAATCCCCGCTGTCACCGAATTGTCCAAACCCAAAGGATTGCCGATCGCGATCGCCCATTCCCCAGACAGCAGCTTATCAGAATTGCCGATCGTCACCACAGGCACATCATTCGCCTCAATCTTCACCACAGCAACATCCGTCACCTTATCCGCCCCCAACACCCGCCCCTGATAGCTGCGGCCGTCCTTGAGAGTGACATTTACCGTATCCGCGCCCTCCACAACGTGAGCGTTAGTGAGAATCACGCCGTCAGTCCCGATCGCAAAACCCGAACCAGTACCCCGTTCGATTCCGCCCCTGCCGCCCGAATTTGGTTGTCCACCAAAAAAATCCTCCGGCGAAACCCCTCTATTTCCTGGTTTCACCTTGCGCGAAGCATCGATCCGCACCACAGCCGGCCCCACTTTTGCCACCGCAGCCACAATAAAATTCACATTAGCCGCATCCCCCGACAAGGGAACAGGCGACAAGACTTTGCTAGCTTGAGGCTTAGTATTAGCAGGCGGCACTTCCAATCTCGGTTGCAGGGTTCTTTGTCCCCCATCCCCCGAATTTGCACGCAATTGAGAAACCGACAGCCGATCGCCCAACATGGCGGCTCCTGCTCCCGTTACCAGCAGCAATATATAAATTGCCGGTTGCTTCCAAAATTTGCCAGTAGAACTCTTCATCGCTACGTTTTAAGGCTTTCGGGCCAAATTTAAATACTTGCCTAGCAGCTCTTTGATACCTGCTATATCCGCAGAGCCACAAACAAAATTTTTGGGCGATCGGCAGACTCCCTTAAACTCTAGCATTGACCGAAAGTAATTTGGTCAGCCGATTGTAGATTTTAGCTAAGGTTAATATTTCAGACAACTTGTTGATCTACACTCATGTTTCAAATTTTTTCTCATTTTTTTTCGTCTCCCGGCTCTACTTGGGGACATAAATCGATCGGCTCTACCTCCCGTGAATCAGACACAAGCGAGGAAGAGCCTGGGAAATAAGGGCTATTTGTGTTTTTTGTTCAGGGTTTTAGGCAGTTGCCAAAATACATAGGTTTGTCTAGGTTTTCTCAGAATTTGACGAAAACCAACAATAATTGTGATAAACTGGGGAAACGCTTGATTAGTGCGGGTTGCTAAAGCTTACTGGGTATGAAAACCACAGAAAAACACTTGGCTCAAACTGATCGTCAAAAAACCAAATATTTCAAGTCCTCTGCTAATCAAGGCAGTCTCTAACTGGGAAGAGTAGGCCAACCTGAGCAAAAAGGCAAGCATATAGCACTTGCTCTAGGCAAAACATAGACCGCTAAGTTTGATTTACAGATTTCTGTAGGTTTTTAGAAGCGGCATATAAACTCCTTGGTCTGTACAAAGACCATAAAAATGGGAAATTGACGAGCGTTTTTGGTGGCAGCCAGTCGCTCTGAAAAAAACAAGCGATCGAAAGCGTCTCTAGTAACAGCTAGGGGCGCTTGTTTGCTTGTTAAGGTGAGTCTAACACTGCTTTAGCGTGTATATAATTGTTACGGAAAATATTTTGGGCAATTGTTTTACTCCACTATCAACGAGGCAGAGCCTCTAGATATGGGTTCCCAAACAGATCCCAAGCCGACACCATGTCGCTCGATCGATCGACATTCAAAATCGCCACTTCGATTAAACTGAGTTCTGTGAGAATACAAATTGAATCTCTTGAATGCCGATCGGCAAAGGTAAGCAGTGGACATTACGCTCGAAAGTCTGTGGAATCAGATACTTGAACGTCTCCAGGTACAACTGAGCAGGCCTAGCTTTGAGACGTGGATCAAAACGGCCAGAGCCGAACAACTCGAAAATAACTGTTTGATCGTCAGCGCCCCCAACCCCTTTGCTCGCAATTGGTTGCAAAAATACTACGTCAAAACGATCGCCGACGCAGTTGAAGAAATTCTCGGCTATCCCGTAGAAATTTACTTGACAATTGCCGGGGGAAATGAAACAGGTGGTAGCAACGACTCCGCCATGATTTGGCCATCCCCGATCGCCGATAGCCCCGAAAGCCACTCCCTACACCCGCCGAAACCTGCCCATTTAAACCCCAAATACGTATTTTCCCGCTTTGTCGTCGGTTCCAACAACCGCATGGCCCACGCAGCAGCCCTCGCAGTAGCCGAGTCTCCGGGCCGAGAATTCAATCCCCTATTTTTGTGCGGCGGCGTTGGTTTGGGCAAAACTCATCTCATGCAGGCGATCGGTCATTATCGCTTAGAAATTGACCCCAGCGCCAAAGTTTTTTACGTTTCAACTGAAAAATTCACTAACGATTTAATCGCTGCCATTCGCAAAGATAGTATGCAAACTTTCCGCGATCACTATCGCGCAGCCGATGTTTTATTAATAGATGACATCCAATTTATCGAAGGCAAAGAATACACCCAAGAAGAATTTTTTCACACTTTTAATACATTGCACGAAGCCGGAAATCAGGTAGTTTTAGCTTCCGATCGCCCGCCGCAGCAGATACCCCGCCTGCAAGAGCGCTTGTGTTCCAGATTTTCGATGGGATTAATTGCCGATATTCAATTGCCAGACTTGGAAACACGCATGGCAATTTTGCAGAAAAAAGCCGAGTATGAAAACATGAGGCTGCCGCGAGATGTCATAGAATACATTGCTTCTAGTTACACTTCCAACGTTCGGGAATTAGAAGGTGCTTTAATTCGAGCCGTAGCATATCTTTCTATTACCGGTTTGCCGATGACTGTGGAGAATATCACCCCGATTTTGAACCCGCAAACTGAAACCGTAGAGGCGACACCCGATGCAGTCATTGCAGTTGTGGCTGAGGTGTTTGATGTTTCTGTGGAAGACTTGAAGGGTGTTTCCCGCAGGCGAGAAATTAGCTTTGCCCGTCAAATCGGGATGTATTTAATTCGGCAGCATACCGATTTGAGTTTGCCGAAGGTTGGCGAAGTTTTCGGCGGCAAGGATCACACGACAGTGCTTTATAGTTGCGACAAAATTGCTCAGTTGCGGAATACCGATCCGACTTTAGCCCAAACTTTGCGTCAATTGAGCGATCGAATTAACGCTGTCAGCCGCAAGACTTGAGCAGAACAAAGAAGGAAGCCATGACAGGGGGAGCATCTCAGTTTTGCATTTACAGTGCGAGCTCTTAAGCTCGCACTACCATAAACAATGCTTCTTGCAAAACTGAGATGCTCCCATGACAGGGATTCGGACGGGTGCATTTCAATGAGTGCAAATATATTCGTAGGGGCGAAGCATTTCGGTAGTCAATCTCTGGTTCTCACTAATAAATTGTCTACCGAAATGCTTCGCCCTTGTAATATCATGCGTGAAAAAATGTTGCAACAATAAAATTGTTGGGCGATGTGAAACGGAGGGTTGTTTCGTTCACCCAATGTGTAAGGTGCGTCGCCCCACCGATTTTCACTCTTTTTTAGAGATTGTTTAGGGCGACACACCCTACATATACTCTCAAACTGTCAACTGTCAACTGTCAACTGTCAACTGTTGAAAGCCTGCGGTAAAGACGCTAACCAATCTTCCCAGAACTTCGCTGCTTGAACTGATAAATGTCCAGCATAACGAATTGTATCCTCTCGAAGTTTAGCGACTGTGATATCAGGCGTTGCTCCAATTTCACACGCATGACCAATGAACCACCGTTCTAATCCTTGAGCTGTGACTTCTGGATGAAACTGCAACGCCAATCCTCCTTTTTTCCATGAAAAAGCTTGGTTTTGATAAATCGCACTAGCCGCTAAATGAGTGCTATCAGTAGGCAGATCGAAGGTATCTCCATGCCAATGAAGAACGGCTGTTTTATCTCCTGCTAAGTGAGCAAGTGGTGTTTGCTGACCTGCTAGACTCAGGTTTAGAGGAGACCATCCAATCTCTTTTTGCAATCCAGGATAAACTTTCGCTCCTAAAGCACGAGCCATCAACTGTGCCCCCAAACAAATCCCTAGCGTAGGCAAATCGTTAGCAAGACGATATTCTAATAGACGTAACTCATCAATTAGAAACGGATAATCCTGCTCATCGTAAGCTCCAATTGGGCCTCCAAGAATTATCAGCAGACTTGTGTTGCGATCGATCTGAGTCAAATCATCCGATCCAGCTTCTAAATATCTGACTGTGTAGTTTTGCTGATTCAATGCTTCAACTAAACTTCCCAGATCCTCAAAGGCAATATGTCTAATGACAGTGGCGTGTTTCAAAGTAGTCACCCTTAAATCAATTCGTAATCTGCGAAAACTTGCTCAATTGTACGATCGTCCAACACTCCAGCGGCTGCAAACATTTTTAAGGTTGGATTGGCAGCTTGTCGAACAAATTTAGCAATTTGGCTGGGTACGTAAACCTCTTCTAGAATTCCTTCCGAATCCTTTGCATTAAAGCCTAAGCGCCTCAGAATACTGTATTCGAGTTGGCGATCGGGGCCCAGAAATGCCCATACCAGTTGTGGCAGTAATTGTCCCATTTCCTCTTGCTCATAGGATCCAAGGCTTTGCCAAAGGATGGGGAACAAGCCACGAAAATAAACGCTGTGCAACGCTTCGTCAGCCGCATGATCGCCGATAACCGCACGGACAATAGGAGAGACTTGAGGATCGTGGGGAACATTGTTAAGAACCTTTGTCACCAGAGTTTCTGAGATTGTGACAAAAAACAGTTGAATGAGATGGGGCGACAGCCGAGTTTGATGTTCAGCAATAATTTTCTCGATGATGCGATCGAAGTGTGGACGACCAATAACCGATCGATCGAGTCCGAATGCCTCCTCCACCTGAGTTGAAAATAATTCAACAAAGAGAGCGTGTCCTCCTTCATCGCAATAAATTCGCAGAGCATCATTGCGCTGAAGCGTGCTTAAAAAAATGGGTGCATTTCCTTGAGCCAGACTGCTGCAAACAGGATTGACATGACTCAATTCCAACAAAGTTGTGAATTGTAAATGAGCAAGGAGTCGATAAGCTAGAACCGTTACCCGATGAGTTGAATCTGACGCAATGGCAGGATGATCGGCTAACGGGACGAGATCTGGAGAAAAGGGTAAACCTTCAATGTTACCTTCCCGAAGAGGTTTGTTCCGTATCCAACTTGATTCATTCCATCGGCCCAAAGGGCTTTTGTAGTTTTCCTGAAAGATAGATGCACCTAGCTTGTTCACTGTCATCATGAAAAAGTTCCTTGACATTAAGGGAAACAACGTTACAGGCAATAAATATTTACAATTCCTAATCAACTCCGTTTCATTAGTAACAAACATTTACTACTATATATGATGTGGCGTCATTGGAGCTAACTAATGCTCCAATTAAAGATATTTTGAGTGTACCATTGCTGGAATATTTCGTCTTGTATGATTTCTAACGAAAAAGGATACTAAAAATCTAGCGATACCAATCCTAGTATCAACACAATGCCCAAATATATGGTGCTTTGTATGGGCAAACCCTCTAGTGGTTACTATCCATAGGATGCTTACCCTTAGTCCTAAAAGTTTCGTTGAAAGTTCGAGAACGAGACTCGATCGCTACGTATAGCCTTTCTCAAAAAGATGAGGTATAACTGACAGCTTACATAACCGTTTAAACCAAGAGGGCCCAAGCCCAACAACGTCCGCGAATCTTTCTGATAACCGCTGTATTTACGAGAGTTGTTTCCAGAGTGGAGTTGGCAACTCCCTGGTGGTGGTATGCAGTTTTGGATTAAGCTTCCACCTAATCAGCCCGCAGACGAGATTGTGGATCTCGCAGCAGAACGAGGAGTGGGTTTGTGGTCAGGGGCAGCTTACTTTGAGCCTGATGCAAAAGAGGCAAATTATTATTTGGTACTTGGATATGGTGCAGTTACAGAATCTGATATTCATCAAGCATTCAATATACTTAAGGGTTTGAGGCTTTGACGGTAAACAATGATGTCCTCACTAGAATTAGCTGGATGCTTAAGTAGGGAGGCGACTTTTTTGTTAAACGGATTCTATGATATCGAGGTTTGGCGACTGTAATATCAGGCGTTGCTTCAATTTCAAATATATCTCGGCTGAATAAGCTGTTTCGCGTCTAAATTGTATTTTTCGGGCGGGCTTTCTGGCCCACCCCACAGAACTTTTTTTAAACTTGACTATACAATTTAAATGCACTTCAGCTTGTCTTGCTCGAATGTAACGATCGCCAATTGTAGGAAAACGGTACACCGTCGTGTCCTGACTGTGGGTAATCTCAAATCCGGTGGCATCGGATTTGAGATTAGCTGTGGAAAAACCTGTGGACAAATCACCGTAAGTTTGTGGAAAATATCACGGATGCTTTTAACCTGGACATTCTTCGATATCATCGACACCCTAAAGATCCTTAACTCTCTGGCTGAAAAAAGTTTTTGAGGATCGAGGGGCGGGCGATCGACTTTTTCCAGCTTTTCCACAAGTTTTCCACAGGCAAAAAGCAACTACAAGCCTTTTCAGACAAGCATTTAATTTTGTTTTCCACAGTTTACACAGAGCGAACCCCAGAAAAATAATTCAACAAATTAAAAATGAATCTGGTGCTGTGTGCACACCTACACACAGAAAAACCGAGCCACCGACTTTCTGTGATACGATTTGTTTCTATCTCAAATCCGGTTAATTAACCTTCATCTCATGAAATTGGTTTGCACCCAAAGTGACCTCAACGCCAACCTCTCGTTGGTAAGTCGGGCCGTTCCCTCCCGCCCGACACATCCCGTACTAGCCAACGTGCTCTTAGTAGCGGATGAGGAAAATCAGCGGGTTAGCTTAACAGCTTTCGATCTCAGTTTGGGTATTCGCACCAGCTTTGCAGCAGAAGTGACTGGCGGCGGTAGTTTTACCATACCCGCGAAATTGCTCAACGATATAGTTTCCAGACTCCCAAATGGAGAGATTACTTTAGAAGACGAAGCCGGAGATACCGTCGCTTGTCTCACTTGCAGTTCTGGCAGCTATCAAGTCAGAGGCATGGGCCCCGAAGAATTCCCAGAATTGCCGGCAATCGAAGCAGGAACAATCCTGAAATTGCCGCCCGAAGCCTTGATAGAAGGACTCAAAGGAACTTTATTTGCTACTAGCCCCGACGAAGCAAAACAGGTACTGGCAGGCGTGCATTTAAAGGTACTGAAAGATTGCCTAGAATTTGCAGCTACAGACGGCCACAGATTGGCAGTAGTTCAAACTGCCAACGAAAAAGCAGAAGGTGAAGAAACCGAAGAAGAATTTGAGGTGACTGTACCCGCTAAAGCATTGCGGGAAGTAGAAAGAATGCTGGTGATGCGACAGTGGACTGAACCAGTCACCCTACATTTTGAACACGGTCAAGTAGTGTTTGAATGGGCCGAGCAGCGCCTGACAACCCGCACCTTGGAAGGGCAATATCCCGCCTACCGACAGTTGATTCCGCCCTCTTTTGAGCGGCAAATTACTCTTGAGCGGCGATCGCTCTTAGCCGCAGTCGAAAGAATTGCTGTTTTTGCAGATCAAAAAAATAATATCCTCAAATGTAGCATCGACGAGGAAAATCAGGAAATTACTTTGTCAGTAGACGCCAAAGATGTCGGCTGCGGTAAAGAGTCAATGGCGGCACAGATTTCGGGAGAAAGCATAGATATTGCTTTCAACGTGAAATACTTAGTTGACATTTTGAAAACGGCTCAATCTCCCGAAATTCAACTGCAATTAAACGGTGCTCTTGCCCCTGTAATTTTTCAGCCTTTGGGCGGAGTCAATGCCACATTCTTAGTAATGCCTGTTCAGCTTCGACCTTAATTGCTGGAAGAAGATAGGATCCGGCGGTTGGAAACCGCGTCTACACAAACGATGTCCGCCTCCGCGGACTGAAGAATAAAACGTAATTTTAACAACTCGTTCTTCAACCCGCGGAGGCGGGTTTTGGTTGTATAGACGCGGTTTCAACCGCCGGGTATTCTTCATCCTCAACTGCCTTCAAATTAATGGCAACAATATCTCAAATTCCGTACCAGTACCGGGCGTTGAATGCAAGTTCAACTTACCTTTATGCTTCTCCGTAACAATTTGATGAGTAATTGCCAAACCCAAACCAGTACCTTTCCCCGCTGGTTTAGTAGTGAAAAATGTCTCAAAAATCCGCCGCTGAATTTCGGGCGCAATTCCCGGCCCGTTATCGGCAATTCTGATTGCTATCCAAGCATTATTGGGATTTTTTCCCGCTGCTTCTGGGCTGAAGTCTCCATTTTGGCTGGCGGACGATCGCAATTTTGCATTTTGTCGTAGCTTGCGGGGCGGGACGCCATCGCCCAAAACATAATTTTGCATTAATTCTGAACTTACGCAGTCTCCGTCAGCACTGTTTATTACCTCAGTTTGAATAGTAATCGCAGGTACAAAACCTTTGGTTCCTTTTAGCTCTTCCAAGGCGTCCATCGCATTGCTGACAATATTCATAAATACCTGGCTTAACTGACCAGAATAACACTTCACCAAAGGCAAATTTCCATAGCTTTTAACTACTTTAAACCCGTACTTGAGACGGTTTTTCATAATTAGTAGCGTACTGTCAATACACTCGTGGATATTAGATTCTTTCAAGTGGGTTTCGTCCATGTGAGAGAAGGTGTGCAGGCTGGTGACAAGTTCCGTCAGTCTCTCGGATGAAACCTTCATACTTTTGAGAATTTCCGCCCAATCTTCTTGTAAGAAATCAAATTCTATGTCTTCTTTGAGTTCGTCAATTTGTGCGCTAGGGCCGACAATTTGTTCGTAAGCAGTCAGCAATTGCAAGATGTCTTTTGAGTAGTTTGACAAAAAACCGAGATTTCCGCTGATGCAGGTGACGGGGTTTCTAATTTCGTGGGCAACTCCAGCAACCATCTGCCCCAAACTGGCTAGTTTTTCGGTTTGAATTAGTTGAGATTGAGTTTGCTGTCTCAGTAATTTTGTTGCTAGTTCGTGAATATTAGATTGGGCTACTAGCAGTTCGTGTACGTCTACCAAACTATAATTTTGAGGCGACACTTGAACGACAATTGGTTCATAAAGCAGTTCTTTCGATCGCAGCAGCGACTTCCGGGCTGCATCCACGATTAAAGTATTGCTGGGGAAAATTAAAGTCTCAGTTTGGGCAAAGCGGTACAAAGCCCTCACAGGTCGCTTTAAAAATAATTCTCGCCCAAAAGGACGGCTGAGAAATTCTAAAAATCTCCGCCTGGAAATCATCCCCGCAAATTCACCTCGATCGGTTAAAATGACTCCCGGTAACAGCGGATTGGCTTCTAACATCTGGGAAATTTGCATTCCCAAATCCGTAGCTTCTACGTTAAAAGCGTAAAGCGACAATTCCACGAGAGTAGAATCTAAAGAAAGTTCTCCTAAGTCAGCCTGGGAGAGCGGTTGGACTGGTCTTTCTATGCAGGAGGTATTTAACATAAATTCATCAGCACGCTTTTTTGGGGTTATATTTGCCAACAGATATTTAGCCACCAAAGCTCAGTCGATGAGTAGCTGAGTGCTTTGGCCGACATTCTCCTGGGAAACGGAATTTTAAATTACACAAAAAACTTACGGTGGTAAATGAGATTTTACCACTTCCAGTATTAGGCAAGTTCGAGTATGACCGAGATAGATGCGCCCTGGCAATTATGCCTGACTTTATTTTATATTGGCTTGAGGGGTATTAACGCTTTGTTCGAGTATTTAACTCTTAATTAACCTTGAATTATAGTCTTAACCTATTGTTAACAATAACCTGAGAGGGCTGAAAAATAATTAATTAAATATGGGAACATAGAGATTGTAGGCGAGCATCTGTAGGGAAACGGCACTGCCGTGTCCTTACCAGAATCTGGAAATTCTAATGATTGCTATAAGATTGAGGACGATCGCAAAAAAGTTTTAACTGAATCTTAACTTAGCGCTGTGAAGAAGGTATGATCTACAGGGGCTCAGCCAAATACGTGTAACGAGATAGCAATTTACCAGTAGGCGATCGATGCAACCAGTCCTAACGAATCAGTTAAACAATGCTTTTACCCTGTTTCTCAGCTTGTTAGTAGAAGCAATACCTTTTCTGCTGCTGGGAGTTTTATTCTCAGGTTTGCTGCTGGGTTTTGTAGACGAACGCAAACTCGTATCCCGCATCCCGCGAAACCCGCTGCTGGCGGCTTTGATGGGTAGTTCGATCGGCTTTTTGTTTCCGGTGTGCGAGTGCGGTAACGTCCCCGTAGCCCGCAGGTTGCTAATGCAGGGAGTTCCCGCACCAGCCGCGATCGGCTTTTTACTCGCGGCCCCCACCATCAATCCCGTGGTAATTTGGGCGACTTGGACGGCATTTCGCGATCAGCCCGAAATTGTAGTTTTGCGGGTAGTCTTTTCTCTCTTGATAGCCACAATTATCGGCTGGGTGTTCAGCGTCCAAACAGATTTGCGACCTCTGTTACACCCTTCTGTAGCCCGCGCGATTCCTCTCCCAAAACCAGAGTTGTCCGAAACAGAACTCGCCCCAGCCGACACTCCGCTACTGTTGCAGTCGGGAACTTTTATGCTAGGTCAGGGCGGTGCAGTGCCGATCGAATCTTTGCTACAAGACCAGCGACAGCCCTTAAAAACAGGCAAAACTGACAAAACCTCGAAACGTTCCTCGATGTTCCACCGCGTTTCTAAAGAGCGTCTGCGCCTGCTTTTAGATACTATGGTACAGGAGTTGCGGGAATTGGGAGGAGTGTTGGTTGTCGGAAGTGCGATCGCCGCCATCATTCAAGTTGGCGCACCCCGCGAACTAATTCTCAACCTCGGCCAAGGCCCTGTTTCTTCGATTCTGGCGATGCTGCTATTAGGGGCAGTCGTATCGATTTGTTCTACAGTAGATGCTTTTTTTGCCCTTTCTTTTGCTTCCACATTTACCAGCGGTTCGCTGTTAGCATTTCTCATTTTCGGCCCGATGATTGACCTCAAAGGCATCGGTTTAATGCTATCTATTTTTAAAGGTCGCTCTGTAATTTACTTAATGGTCTTGGCAGCTCAGTTAACATTTTTAATGACCCTCGCTGTCAATTTGTATCTAGGTTAATAAATGAGCCTAGACGGAAAAATAACTAGAGATTCCCAATGACCAATAAACAATGACCAATAACCAATGACTAATGACCAATGACTAATGACCAATGACTAATGACTAATGACCAATGACTAATGACTCTTAAAAAATGAATTTCAAGAAAATTAGCCCCTGGCTGGACGCCCTAGCTATCTTAGCGTGGGGAATATTGCTCCTCAAATATTGGATTACCGGCAAATTAAGCATTCTCATTCACCCGAATTACTTTGGGTTGACTGTAGCGGGAGGAATCAGCTTAATGATTATTGGCGGGTTAAAAACTTGGGAACTCTTAAAGGTCGATCGCGCCAACAAACAATCCCGGACATCCTCAAACAAAAAATCTGCCAGAAGTACAGAAGTTGAACACATTACTTTATTTCCCCCCAGTATCGGCAGCACCTTAATGTTGAGCGTCGCATTGATCGGTTTAGCGGTAACGCCACGCACATTTACCAGCCAGACAGCACTCGAACGAGGCCTCACCGAATCCCTGCCCATCACCAGACTGCAACCCCAAGAATTTCGCAATACTACAAAACCCGAAAGGCGATCGCTCATCGAATGGGTGCGGCTGTTAAATTTCAATCCCGAACCCGATACATATAGAGGTCAAAAAGTCAAGGTTCAAGGATTTGTGATTCACCCGCCCAACGTAGCAGAACAATATATGTGGATCGGGCGTTTTATCATTACCTGCTGCGCGGCGGACGCCTATCCGATCGGGTTGCCGGTCAAATTAGCGATCGGTCAAAGTCGCACCGCGTTCGCCCCAGACAGTTGGCTAGAAATAGAAGGAGAGACGATCGTAGAAGAACTGCAAGGCAAGCGCAAATTAATTATTCAAGCATCCTCCCTCCGATCGATTCCCGAGCCTAAAAACCCTTATGATTATTAGACAGCCAGCAAGTTGGAGATTAAATTTTACCTTGGCGATCGCGAGATGGGCATCCCGCCAGTGGGCAACTTTAATCTCGCGACTTGAAATCTGTTGTATTTGAGATTGTGGCATGGGCCAGAAGAGCCCGTCCTCCGTAGGACAATTAACATCAAGTAAAGTCAGCTATAAAAGTAGCAGCAACATCCTGTAGCAGTTGCCAACAGGAAATTCAGCAACTAGACTCGTAATTAGAAAATAAGTTCTCCCTATATGTCATCTGAATATGTCATCTGAAAAAAAATTAGCGCTTAAAGGTGCTTTCTGGACGATCGCCAGCTATGGAAGCAGTCAAATTATCCGATTCGGCAGCAACCTAATCCTGACGCGCCTGCTGTTACCAGAACTATTTGGTCTAATGGGTCTAGCCTACGTTTTTATCACAGGTGTCCACCTATTTACAGACATAGGTCTTGGCCCAAGTATCATCCAAAACAAGCGTGGAGAAGAACCAGAATTTCTCAACACCGCTTGGACAATGCAAGTTATTCGCAGTGTTTTTATTTGGTTTTGTTTAATTTTAATCACCTGGCCAGTCGCTACTTTTTATGGAGAACCCCGTCTCCTGTGGTTGATTCCGGTCATAAGTCTAACTACTCTCATAGGAGGATTTAAATCTACTTCCGTATCCATTCTCGAACGCAAAATGACAGTTAAGAACGTAGTAATGTTTGAATTGGCCATACAGGTCATTTCTACTACAGTCATGATTGTTTGGGCATGGTTCGATCGCAGTATCTGGGCTATCCTCGCAGGGGGTTTCGTAGGCTCTGTAGTGGAATTAGTATGGAGCCATTTTTTGATTCGCGGTCATAAAAACCGCTTTGCTTGGGAGCGAGAGGCAGTTAAAGAAATATTTTCGTATGGAAAATGGATATTTTTGTCTACAATTTTATATTTTCTGTGTTCTCAAGCCGATCGCCTAGTTCTCGGAAAAATATTTAGTTTAACAATGTTGGGCATTTACGGCATTGCTTTTACCCTCGGCGATATGCCCCGTCAAGTAATGATCGCCCTCGCAGGTAGGGTAATTTTTCCCTCGATTTCGATGCTAGCAGACTTACCTCGCGAGGAATTGCGCGCCAAAATTCTCAAAAACCGCAACTTGATTCTGATCCCTTTAGCCCTAGGCTTAGCAATTTTTGTGAGCTTTGGAGATCAGATAATTTTAACACTGTACAGGAAAGAGTATATGGCAGCATCTTGGATGATGCCAATCTTGGCTTTAGGTATTTGGCACACGACTATCCACAATTTGATGGGTTCTTGTTTGTTAGCTATCGGAAAATCTCAGTACGCAGCTATGGGCAATCTGGCAACTTTCTTGAGTATCGCTATCGGCATCCCAGTAGGATATCATTTTATGGGTAATTTAGGTGCTGTGATTGCTGTAGCTGTCGGTGACATTCCTACTTATTTAGTAGTTACCTACGGTCTTAGGAAAGAAGGGCTAACTTGTTTTTGGGAGGACATGAAGTTGACAGCAATGTTTTTAGGGACACTAGCAATCATACTTTTGGTGAGAAAGTCTCTGGGTGGCGGACTACCTATCGATAAAATATCACCCGAGGATCTGGTACGAACTCATGACATATTTAAATATAGGTAGATTTTTCATAGGTCTATTTTATTCAGTCCAAGACACACCACAACTTTCAAAAATGAGTTTTTTCTAACCAAAAAGAAGTAGCAGCCATTACTGTTGGTGAAAAAAATAGCTTTCTAAGAGTTGGAAGCGCGTCCTGGCCTGAATGAAATAGAAAAAATGGGCGGTTAATTTTACAGCAGGAAAAGGAGAGAAACATTTGTGAGTATTTTTAACAAAAAAATTAATCCTTCATCCTTCGCTATTGGGCAATTCAAACAGCCGATCGACCAGGTAGCGATTTTCCTCATCCTACTGCTGAGCGTCTTAATGGGACTGCTGCTGCTGAGTGGCGATCGCACAGCGCCCAGAGTGCGAGATTTTACTTGGGAGAACAAACAAATCGGCGCCGCAGATACCGGCTTTATTCTCAACTTCTTTCGGCCGATGAACCACTCCACCGTCGAGGAAAACTTAAAACTAGAACCGCCCCTCCCAGGTAAATTCAGTTGGGCCGGCAGGCGCATGGCCTACACCCTCAAAGATCCAGCACCCTACGGTGTTACCTACACCTTAAAACTCGCCGGCGCCACCGACAAGTATTTTGGAGAAAACAACCAAAACAAAGGAACGCCAATTCAACCGTTTAGCAGTTCCTTCCGCAGCCGCGATCGAGCTTTTGTTTACATCGGCGTTCAAGGCGAAACAGAAAGCAGATTAATGCTAGTCAATCTCAGCAGCAGCAACTCGAAACCGATACCGCTGACTCCCAAAGATTTAGTTGTCACCGATTTTAAACCGTATCCCGAGGGCGATCGAATTTTATTCTCAGCCACAGATCGATCGATCGCCCGCACAGGCGGCACCCTAAATCAAGAACTATTTACAGTCACCACCGGCCTCAATCCACAATCCCCCGGATCCCAAGCCCAACCAGCACAACCAGCAGGTAGAATCGACAAACTCTTAGACTCCAAAGACTACCAAAACCTCAAATTCGACCTCTCAGCCGACGGAAAAATCATCATTATCCAGCGCGTCAACCGCCGCAATCCCGGCGATTTCAGTCCTTGGATTTTGGAAGAAAAAGTCGCGCCCAAACCCTTGGAGAACCAACAAGGCGGAGATTTTATGATTCGCCCCGACAGCAAATCGATGGTAATATCTCAAAAACAAGGATTAGCGATCGTCCCCCTCAAACCAGAAGCAGATCCAGTAGAATTTTTGCCGAAATACGAACAAGTATTGGGGATGGCCCGCGACAACTCCGCCGCCGCCTACGTTAAATACAACAGCGACTACACTCGATCGCTCTTTATTTTAGACAACCAAGGCGCAGAACAAGAAATACTGCGGATTCCCGGTAGCATCATCGCCGTTTATTTCGATCCGCGCAAAGACAAAGACAACCAATTCCAGCGTCTCTACTGCTTGCTAGCCGAACGCCTCAAAACCGCAAGCTACAAAGAACAGCCTTTCATCGCCGCCATCGACCTCAAAAAAGAGGGCACTCGTTTGGTAGGAACCATCAAACCGCTGCTGGTTTTGCCAAACCAACTAGATACCCAAATCAGTTTATCTCCCGACGGGCTGGCATTAATTTTCGACCAATCAGTCACAACAGCAAAACCCACAGCAGCAGACACTCCCCGCAACGATAGCGGACAGTCGATCGCCACCAGCCGCCTCTGGCTGCTACCCTTATTAGAAATACCCGCAGACAATTCTCCCGCCAAAGTACAGCCAGAAGAACTTCCCTTTGCCGGCTATCACCCCCGCTGGCTCCCGTAAACAGATTTTAGATTTTAGATTTTAGATTGACTTGATACTAAGCCATACTTGAAGTATGTGGTAAACATCAAAAACTTTAAAAAGAACTCCCCAGCCTACAATCTCAAAGCTAAAATCTAAAATTACCATGACTCCCGAAGAAATTAGTAATACCCTTAAAGACTTATTTGGCGAAAATATTGAGACGCCTGCTGCCACTTCTTGGCAAGTCCAAACCCCTAAATTTCGGCTTTTAGTCCTGCTTTCAGAAGACGGAAGTTGGTTGCGGATTTTGCTACCCATCGCCGATGCCCAAGAAGCTCAACCGTTTTTCGAGAAACTGCTAGAAGCTAACTTTGACACCACCCTCGAAACTCGCTACGCCATACATCAAAACGTTTTGTGGGGAGTGTTTCAGCACAGTTGCGCTACACTCGCCGCCGCCGATTTCTCGGCCGCCATCACCAGACTGCTAGCTTTGCAAGAACAAGGTTTGTCCGACTTTTTCGGCGGTTTAATCGAAAGCCGCATCCGTCAAATCATCAAAGCTGCCAAGATGCAGGGACAATCCATAGAAACCACCCTTCAGACTTTAGACCGTTTTTACGCAGAGGGATTGATGGGCGAAATGGAACTCGGGCGAGAGTCTCGCGAACAGACTCTCGCCACTTGGCGCTATCAGCTAGAACGCCTCTGGCCCGAGGTGGAACCCTGAGAGGATTTTAGATTTTAGATTTTAGATTTTAGATTGCAGATTGCAGATTGCAGATTGCAGATTGTAAATTGCAAAAAATAAACGGTAGTAAGACGGTAATCGGAGTTGGGAAGTTCCCTAAAGTTGCATTTATTTAGAGTGGTAGGGCAGCAACGCCCGACGGTTAGGACTTTCTTAATTCCTGAAACCCTTGCATTTGATTGCTTCTTGTTTCTGGCTGATTCCGATTTTACCTTTGCCCTTAGGGCGCGGATTGGACGATCGCCATCCGCCCCCTAGATCCCTCGATCCATGCCCATATATTCACCAATTGCCCGCTATCGCTGCTCTCCAATTCCCTACCATCACCCAAAAATGGTATAACGCATAACCAAAGTGCCTTAATGATTTTTTAAGATTTCCGAAAACAGGCGATCGCATGGTATATCATGGTAAAAAGTTAATAACAAAGCTCCGTAAGTTCCACAAAAGCTTCGATCGTTTAACATTGATTCAGAAACCAAATCTTTAGCAGACAATGCCAGGGCGATCGAGTTTTCCAATCCGGTGCTGCTGTAATTTTTTAAATTAATAATTACCCACCACCAATTACCAGTTACCAATAAATAGCAACTAAAGTTATCCATCATACAAAATTTAACAGGAGTTTCATCTATGTTGGCTGTGCATCAGATTAGCTCGGAGTTATCAGTGTTACACATACCTGCAATTTGTACTTGGAACATCTCCTTAGAATCAACTCTCCTCGACTTGCCTCTCTACAACTGCCAAATAGAATTAACTCAACAGGCAAAAGAAGTAGCCCAGGCTTTTGAAGAAAATTCCATGCTTCCAGGTGTCATGTTGACAAATATGGGTACTTTTGTCGGCATCATATCCAGGCGTCAATTTTTTGAAAAAGTTAACCGTCGCTACGGGTTAGAAATGTTTTTCAAGCGACCGATAGAGGTATTGTACAGATTTTCCAGGCAAGAGCTACTGGTGCTTCCTAGCAGTAAATTAATAGTAGAAGCCGCCCAGGAATCGCTTTACAGATCAGTAGAATTAGTTTACGAACCTGTAGTAGTCGAAGTGGCACCCCAGACCTACAGACTGTTAGACGTACACCAATTAATGGTTGCTCAATCAATAATTCATCAATTGACAAATAAATTGCTCCACGAACAAACCCAAGCCAAACTTATCCAAACCGAAAAGATGGCGAGTCTGGGGAGGATTGTAGCAGGTGTAGCCCACGAAATTAGAAATCCGCTCAACTGTATTTGGGGAAATTTTACTTTTCTGCTGTCCTATTTTGAAAACTTGCTTCAGCTAATCTCGGTTTATGAAGCAGAATATCCGGAACCGTGTCCCCGAATTGATGCCCTCAAAGAAGAAATAGAATTTGATTTTTTACAAGAAGATTTGCCAGTCACCTTAGAAGGCATGAAGTGGGGAGCCTCACAATTACTAAAAATAGTCAACGGTTTGCACCACTTCTCTCACATGGATGAGACAAAGCCAGTAGAAATAGACATTCACGAATGCGTGGAGATTACAATGTTAATTCTGAAAAATCGCTTTAAAAATGGCATAGAAGTGGTAAGAAAATACGGCGAACTGCCGCTAGTTAACGGTTACTCGGGTCAATTGAGTCAGGTGTTTTTGAATTTGTTAGTTAACGCTCTAGACGCCGTGACAGAGTATGCAGCCGATCGCGAACTAGATACAGAGTGCGCGGATAACTGGCAGCCCCAAATCCAAATTACGACTAAAGTGGTAGAAACCGCAGAGGGCAAGTGGGCCGCCATTGGGATCGCCGATAACGGGCCCGGCGTTACCCCAGAAAATCAGCAGCACATATTTGACACATTTTTTACCACTAAACCAGCAGGCAAAGGCAGCGGTATGGGGCTGGCAATCAGCCATCAAATCATCACAGAAAAGCACGGCGGCAAACTAAAATTGCGATCGCAGCCCGGCCAGCACACCGAATTTGAAATACTCCTGCCGATCGTTGGCAAAACATGATTAACTCAAGAACAGCCTTCAGGTTCGGCCATCCAAGTTAAGCGCGATCGGCTAGCTTAGTAGTTAAGTCCTCATTTTGCTTTAAGAGCGTGTTTCGGCAACTAAAAGTTTCAGTGGCAAATACATTAAGTCCCAAACTCCTCGGCCCTTCACTCTCCGAAGGCAGCCATCAAGATCTTTCCCTAGAGTCTACCCTCCAAGATTTGCCCCTGTATCAATTTCAGGTTAAATCGAGCTGCTTGGCCGTAGTAGTTGCCGAAATCTTTGAACAGAATCGCCCAATCCCGGGAGCCGTATTGATAGAAGCAGGAAAATTGGTCGGGATGATATCCCGCAGACAACTGCTGGAATATTTGCTCAAACCCCAAGGCCCCGAGCTATTTTTGCACTTACCGCTGAAGGTTCTCTACAGTTACGCTCGCGTCGAAATATTATTGCTTGCAGAGAGTACAACCATTTTGGCAGCGGCTCAACAAGCTCTGCGTCGATCGCCCGAATTGCAGTCAGAACCAATCGTAGTCCAAATCGACTCCCAATCTTACCGGCTCTTAGATCCTCACGCACTAAACATCGCCTACTGGCAAATTCGCGGCATAGAAACTCAAGTCCGCTACGAAAGAGCCCAAACTCAAATGATTCAAAGCGAAAAAATGGCCAGCTTAGGTCGTTTAGTCACCGGAGTAGCCCACGAAATTTTAGATCCGGTAGGCTTCATTTGGGGCAATTTAACCTACATCAGCGAATACAGCAAAAACTTAATGCAGTTGCTCTCAGTTTACGACGCGCACTGTACCAATCCCCCGCCAGAAATAGCACAGCTAAAAGAAGATATAGACTATGACTTTTTGCAAAACGATTTTCTCCGAACAGTTACCAGCATCAAAGCCGGAGCCGAACGTTTGAGGAAATTAGCAAGCAGTTTGCAAAACTTTTGCCACATCGACGATGTTTATCCCAAACCAGCCGACTTGCACGCCAACATAGATAGCATACTTTTGCTGCTCAAAAGTCGTTTGACCAGGGAAATCAGAGTAGTCAAAAACTACGGATACCTGCCGCCAGTTCAGTGCTATGCAGGACAGCTAAACCAAGTATTTATGAATATCTTGACCAATTCTATTAATACATTAATTAACGCAGCAGTCGGTCAAGAATTGGCGAAAGAGTTCAAAGGTGGAGTAATAAAAGACTTCGAGCGCCAGCCTCAAATTGAAATCACAACTCAAGTCTGCTGTCCCGAACCTGCGAGTGATTTGGATAAATTACACGTTCGCTGGGTTTCGATTCGCATAGCAGATAACGGCCCAGGAATGTCACCTAACAAGTACAATAAAATCTTAGAATCATTCTCTACCGAAAAACGCGCCCTCAAAGAAACGAGCTTAGCCGTTAGCTATCAAATAGTGACCGGCAAACACGGCGGCGCCTTCAGAATGCGATCGCAATTAGGCACCGGTACCGAATTTGAAATCTTGTTACCCTTAGCTTAAAGAAGTTATTAGTTATTAGTTATTAGTTATTAGTTATTGGTTATTGCTTGGTTCTAATAACCAATGCCCAAGGTCGGGAGCATCTCAGTTTTGTAAAAAGCATTTTTTTGATTATAGTGCGAGCGTCCCCGCTCGCGTATTATTATACAAATCGCGAGCGGGGACGCTCGCACTATGAATGCAAAACTGAGATGCTCCCACCAATGCCCAATGCCCAATGCCCAATGCCCAATGCCCAATGCCCCATTCGCAATTACCTCTTACCATTATCTAACTGAGTGCCGCATATTTTACAGAATTTAGCATTAGCATCATGTACAGACCAACCGCAACCCGTACAAACAGTTTCTACCTGATTAGCACTTTTAACTAACTGCTTGATCAAATCCCCCAATTGCCAAGGAATCAGAGCAATCCCCGTCACAATCATCAAAATAGTCAGAAAACGACCAGATTCCGAAATCGGAGTAACATCACCGAATCCCACCGTAGTCATCGTCACAACCGAGAAATAAACAGCGTCCAAAAAAGTCCCAAAACCTTCAGGATTTTCGGGATGTTCAACTTGATAAATCAAACCAGAATAAACAAAAATTATCGCCAGCAAAGTAAACAGAATTCTGGAAAAAATCACTCCATCTTCGCTGCTGATGCGAAAAACAGAATTTTTCAATTCCAGAAAGCGGATGAGTCTAAGAATTCTAAACCAGCGAAAAATCCGAATAAAACTGACATTGACAAATCCAAAAAAGAATGGTAAAATCACCAGCAAATCGACGATAGAGAAAAAACTAAAAATAAACTTAATTTTATAGTCAGCGCACCAAAGTCGCAGTAAATACTCGACAGCAAAAACAACTAAAAGGGCGGTGTCGAGAGTTTGTAATTTGATTCTAACGGATTGGGAAATCGGATAAGTTTCAGCGATAAAGCTGGCGGAAGAGAGGAGAATTAGTCCGGTAATAATTAAACTAACGGTTCTCCCTGTGGGCGTTTCAATATCTTCTAGATAAAATGCAATTTGTTTCCGGTTTAACATAAATAATCTGTATTGTAGGCTGGGTAGGGACACAATATTGTTGTATCCTCTCTAACTAATAGCTTAAAATATTTAAAGCGCTAATTTCAAATATCAGGTAATTATTGAAGATGACTATCGAATTAACGAAGGGTGACAGATTTAATCTTTCTAAGGAAGCTCCTGATTTCAATAAAGTTGCGATCGCCCTGGGGTGGCAAGTCAGCCAGACAGCACAAAATTACGACATTGACGCATCTGTTTTCATGTTAGGCGCTGACGGTCGAATTCCCGACGAAAAATATTTTGTATTTTACAACAATTTGACATCCCCAGACGGTGCAGTGCGACATTCGGGAGACAGTGCGACTGGACAAATCGAGGGAGATGACGAGACGGTTTATGTGGATTTGAGTCTGATCGATGCTGCTGTTGAGGAAATTGTGTTTGTTGTTACCATTCACGAGGGACAGGCAAATAATCAAAATTTTAGTCAAGTCAGAAATTCGTTTATCCGGCTTTACAATCTCAAGACTGGTAGCGAACTGGTTCGGTATAATTTAAAAGAGGTTTTTTTGCAAGAAACGGCTTTAGAGTTTGGACGTTTGTACAGAAAGAATGGTGAATGGAGATTTCAGGCTGTAGGACAAGGATATAATGCTGGATTGCAAAGTTTTGTGGACAAGTATCATGTTGAGAATGCGGTTGATAAAAGCTCGAATGCTGGTGGGAAGGTTGATGATGCTGAGGTTTTGAGGCGTTTTTGCGATCGGGTGGATAAGCAATTGCAGGAAGTGGCTGCGGGAGAGTCTGTTGCTAATCCTGTGAATGCGGATAATGTGGAAGTAGATGGGGATGTAGATAGTTCAGTTCAAGAAAGTCAGGAACCGGCACTGACTGCTGAGGAATTTTGGCGGCGGTGTAGAGACGGAGAACGAGATTTTACAGGCGTTAACTTAGCAGGAGTGGATTTGAGCGGAAAAATTCTGGAATCTCCCATTAGTTTCAGTCAAGCAAACCTGAGTAATGCCAACCTGAGTAATGCCAACCTAGTCAAGGCAAACTTGATTGGAGCTAACCTGCAAGAGTCAAACTTAAGCTCAACCAATCTGCAACAAGCTGATTTGATAGAGGCAAAGTTAAGCAGTGCGAATCTAACTAAGGCAAAATTGGAGTATGCAAAACTGATTCAAGCAAATCTCCGTCAAGCAATATTAAGCGATGCAAACTTCACAGGAGCAAACCTCACAGGGGCAAATCTCAGTGGAGCAAACTTAACAGGGGCAAATTTTGCGGCTGCTAACCTAACTGCTACCAATCTAAATAGTGCTAACCTAACTTCTGCCAATCTAAATAGTGCTAATTTGGCAGGAGCAGATTTAAGCAAATCAAATCTAAACAACGCAAGCCTAAGTGCTACTAATCTGACAGGCGTTGAATTGACAGGTGTAAGTTTTATGGGAGTAGACCTTACGAACGTTAACTTGAAGGTCGCTAACCTCACAGGTGTAAGCTTTGTTGGAGCTAACTTGAAGAGAGCTAACCTCAGAGGTCTTGACCTGAGAGGTGTTAATCTTATTGGGGTAAGTTTGGTCGGATTAACCCTAGATAGCATCAACTTGAGCGGGCAAAACTTAAGGTGGTTCAATCTATGTGGAACTAGCTTGAGCGGTGTCAATTTGAGTGAAGCCGATCTAACTTCAGCAGACTTGCGCGGGGCAAACTTGACAATGGCAAACCTAGAGAAAGCTAATCTGAAGGAGGCTAATTTGGCGGGAGCAAACTTAACAGGAGCAAAGATGGAAGGTGCAAAACTAACGGGCGCAATTATGCCAGACGGCAGAACTTACAAGAGAACTCGCAAATAAATTAATGTGTGTAATAAAAACTTCAATCCTTATATTTCTGGAGTGACGCATTGCGACTAAAGAAACCGGGTTTTTTGCCGAATCTGTCGCCCCAAACCCATATTTTCGCGAAAAAACCCGGTTTCTGGCCCCTGTACTGGATTTAAGCACTGCGACTCTGAGAAACCGGGTTTTTTGCCGAATCTGCGGGCTGAAACGAAATATCTCGAAAAAACCCGGTTTCTGGGCCCTGGCGCGCAAGTCGTTCTAGTTGCCTTGTTCCATTAGTTCGGTGAGAATTCTAAAAATACGATCGCACTCTGAAGAAGCCTTGCGAACTTTGTCAGCATCCAACAGTTCTAACAGCTTGGAAGCGTGCTGTATCTTTTGATATTCGCCTTTCGATTTTGTGTCGCGGGTAGCTGCTTTCATACTTGGTTCTAACAAATCCTTTTCAATCATCTCTACATTCCTATTTTTAGGAATCGCATTTTCTTTAAATCCCTGCCCGTAAAATCTTTTCAAAGTATCAATATCAGCAATTAACCAAGCTTCCATCGCTTGAACCATCAGATAGCAATAAGTGTCATCCACCCCAGGCGAATCCCAATTATCCCTCGACTTCAAATGCTCCCAAGGCGACTGCTTTACAGGTGCTTCTGAGTCAACTAAAAGGATGACAAAGGCATTTGGGTGATCTTCCAAAGCATTCTTAAAATTCCTGAAAGCATGATTCCTAGAACCGCAGAGAATGATCTGCCACTTGATTTTCTTGCTTTGGGCAACCTGCACCAGTTCTTTGAAAAAACTGCTAAATCCTTGTCGGAGCAATTGCTTTGTATTCTTGCCATCGCCGCCACCTTCGATGTAAATGCGAACCTCCTTTACCATCGGTTTCCCCCGATTTCTCCCATCCGCCAGAGGTCTCCCAAACTGTAATTCTCAAGCCATTTTTTTAGTCGATCGCCATCGAGACGATTTAGGTGACTTCCTCTATCATCTCGATCGCATATTAACACAGACTCAGGACTCAGCGCCGACACTAAAGCATCGGAATGAGTTGTCACAATCAATTGCGTGCGCTGTGAAGCTTCGATTAGCATTTCAGCAATCGCAGGCAAAATGTCGGGATGCAAGCCAATCTCCGGTTCTTCAATACAGATAAGTGGCGGTGGAGTTGGATCTAGGAGTAAAGCTATTAAGAATAAATAACGCAGCGTACCGTCTGATAAACGGGTTGCGGGAATTGGCTGAATCAATCCGGTTTCGCGGATAAATATCTGGACAGTACCGCCATAAATCTTGATACTCAGTTCTTCGGCTGCATCGTAAAATATTTTTAATTTTTCAATAATCTGCCTGCTTCCTAATTGATACTGTAAGTTGTTTAAAACCAGTCCTAAGTTGCCACCATCTTCTAAAAGTGGATGTTCCGGCAAATCAGTTTGTTGAGCTTTTCTCGATACTGAATCTCTCCCTGTCTGCCAGTTACGATATAAACCTATTTGGGAAAATGTATTACCCAGATATGATAGCTCTGGATATTGTTCTGGATCTTTTCTTTGAGATAAGATTGATTGATCGGGAATGATGTCTTCTCGCCGCAGAGTCCGCAACTTTCTTGTTTGCTCGTTGTCCTCTGTAACGTTGATAACTGGGCGTCCCCAATTATTATGACGGTAATAAAAAAATGGCTCGCTTTCTGAACTATAGCGCGGTTCCATATCTTCTATAGCTTCGTCCACTACCTCAAGTCTCTGACCGGATGTGGTAAAACTAATCTGATAGCGCAGTGGCATCGCTCGTTCTGGGTAATCTAAAATAGCCTCAATTTTTGCTGTAGGAATACCTTTTTCACCTTTCCACAAAAAATCGCTGATGCCTCCGCCTTGACGGATCGGAGCAGGTAAGTCTGTAGGTGTTGCCTTCAACACTCCCATCGCTTCGATTAAGTTAGACTTGCCCGATGCGTTAGTACCGATCAACACGTTTAATGGTTGCAGTTCAATTGTTTCCCCCTCACTTCCATAGGAAAGGAAGTTTTGCAGTTGCAGGGAGTGAATAAATTTCTTGCCTTCCACCTTGTCCTCCTAGGCGAATTCTCAACTATTATACATTGCGAATGCTTTCGTTTTTAGTGTTGAATTAAGTAAGTCTCAAAACTAAAATGTTTGTAGTAAGGACTGAAGTCCTTAAAAATAGAAGGACTGAAGTCCTCACTACGAACCTGACTGCGAACATGAAAATACGATCGCCCTTCCCCCCTTTCCCCCTCTTCCCCTCTCTCTTCTTTTGCGACAAGAGTGCTTACGCGCGGCTTCGCCTAACACGTCTTCGCGGTTCAATCCTCCTCATCCCCAGTTCCCCGCGCATCTCCCAGCCATTACAATAGGTTCAGGAAAAAATCTTTACAAATAAGAACTCATGCAGCTCAAGTCCACCACCCGCCATATTCGCATATACACCGCCATCCTCGAAGACAACGAACTCGTACCCAGCAACGACCTTTTGACGATCGACATTGACCCAGATAACGAACTCAACTGGAACGACGAGTCAGTCAAACAGGTATATGCCAAATTTGACCAACTCGTAGACTCATACGAGGGCGAAGACTTGACGGAATACAACCTCCGCCGCATCGGTTCGGAATTGGAACACTTGGTGCGATCGTTCTTACAAAAAGGCCAAATCAGCTACAACCTCAACAGCCGCGCTGTCAACTACAGCATGGGACTTCCTCAAGTTGATGCCAAAATTCACCTCTAAGGGGAGACGGGGAGACGGGGAGACGGGGAGATTAAAAAAATCTTCCCTCTTCCTTCTTCCTAATGACTAATGACTGCTGACTAATGACAACTGACAACTGACAACTGACAACCGACAACTGACCGAAATCATCCAGGATACAAGCCCCCGGATTCATCCGTGGAGAAATAAAAAACCTGTATCCGATGAAACTTGCCCCCCGAATTTATCCGTGGGGTCAATGCTTCAATCTAAAATTCTTCAATCTAAAATCTAAAATCGATTGACCGAAGAAATGGGTACAAGCCCCGTCCTTCCTGGACGGCTTTCAAGTCTTAGTCAAGCAGAATCAAAAGCTTCATCGAGGATTCTGAATAAATACATATCCGTTTATTCAGAGGAAGGCTAGAATGGTTTTATGCTGAATTTAACCTACGAGTACAAACTCATTCCGACCGACGCGCAGCGCGAAACCTTCGACCAGTGGCTTGATATTTGCCGCAAGGTCTACAACTTTGCATTGCGTGAGCGAAAAGATTGGGTTAACTCCCGTAAGTGCGATGTTGATTCATGCAGCATCAAGCAGGAGTACATCATCACGAATGATGCACCCCGACCCACTTTTGCTCGTCAGTGCAAAACACTCTTCGAGGCAAAGAAATCAATCCCTGAATTGAAGCTGCCTCATACCCATGTCTTGCAGCAAGTGTTGCGTCAACTCGAAGCAGCGTTTGTCGCAATGTGGGAACGGGGTCACGGTTTCCCTAGATTCAAAAAAAGGATGAGATCGTTTGTCTTTCCGCAACTGAATTTAGAATCCGTGAAACGATTCGATGGTGAGGATTGGGTCAATCTTCCTAAGATTGGTTTGGTCAAAATGCACTTGTCGCGTCCCATTCCTGATGGCTTTGAGGTCAAGCAAATTCGTGTTGTGAAACGCGCATCTGGCTACTATGCGATGCTCACGTTGCAGTGCGATGTCGAAGTCCCTCAAGTTTCACCATCAGGTCACGGACTAGGCATTGATTTGGGGTTGGAACATTTTCTAGCAACGTCTGATGGTGAGTTGATTGATAGACCTCGATTCTTTGTGGATGGACAACGCAAGCTGAAATTGCTGCAACGTCAACGGTCGCGCAAGAAAAAGGGTTCTAGAAAATTTCGTCAACTCCAACATCAAATTGCTAATCATCACGAATACATCTCGAATAGCCGCAAGGACTTTCATTTCAAAACCGCTCATCATCTATGCGACCAAGCGCAGACTGTGTTTGCTGAGGACTTGAATCTCAAAGCGATGTCAGCCGGAATGCTCCGCAAGCACACTCTGGATGCAGGGTTTGGACAGTTCCTCAACCTCTTGAATCATGTTTGTTTCAAGAGGGGTGCATACTTTGCTAAGGTCAATCCTAATGGAACAAGTCAAACTTGTCCTAGATGCCAGACGCACACAGGCAAGAAGGAACTGTCTGAACGGATGCACAAATGCCCTGAGTGTGGGTTTGAAACGAATCGAGATGTAGCAGCCGCGCAAGTGGTTTTGCAACGTGGATATACAGCGGTGGGACACATCGCAGTGAATTTTGGGGAGGGCAAGTAGCATGAGCTATCCTGATGAACCAAGAATCCCCAAGCTGCAAGGCAGGGGAGTTGTCAATAGATCAATCTTCCTCACTCCCCACCGTTTCTGCGTCTTTCCCGCTATTCTTGGGAGTTACCGCACAATTGGGATCGCGCTGCAAAAACTGTTTTACCGCAACTTGGCGGTTGGTCATAAACTGACCCCAAGCGCCCGGAAATAGCCCATCCAAGGTTTCCACCAGCGCCCATACCTCAAGATTCATCACTTGGTAATAAAAACCGTGAGAATGCTTAATCTTAGTCAGCATTTCGTCTACCTCGACGGTCGGGAGCAGCTTCGGATCGGGCAAATTCTCGGGAATGGTACTGGACTCTTGTACGGGCATGGTTAGTAACTCAACAGCTTGCAGAGGCCGATCGATTTTAAATTTGAGATTTTAGATTTTAGATTGATACCACAGATGAATCTGGGGGCTTGAACTAATATCTAATTTTTTGTGCTGCTTGCGACTCCTGTCGGGGGCTGGCATCGGTATGCGGGTAACGTTAAATTTAACTAGACAGGCGAAACTCAGGCACTAGGCACCGATCGCCCTTCGCGACAAAAGTGAGAATTGATACTTATTTATACCTGCTGGCTCAGGGGACTTCTACGTACCTGCATCCTAGCATTACAGTCAGTTCAAAGTCTCTATTCCCGCTCAAAGTCGCGATTGCTTCGTCCATTGGCACGATCGGGAATATGCTAAAAACATCGCGCCCTTCAGCTTCCTGACTTCGGTTCCGTCGCGCCTGAGTCAAGCTATGAAAGCCGATCGCCAGATTTATCCGAGCGCCCACAAAATGGTAGACTGTTTTTGTCAGTACAAGACATTAAAACTAACTGCTGGACTGGGGGAAAGTCACGCCTAAAACATTATCTGGAGAAATCACAGAGCACCGAAAAGTGCTAGCTTGGTGAGCCTAGGAACCTGAAAAATCAGGAGATTAGCACTGTAAAGTCTTAAGAGTCCCCGCGTGCTGAGAAAGCGGGGGTGTAAAATAATCGCCACGTATCAACCCATCGAGGTTCAAGCGCTAGAATAGTTCAGATCAGCACTGGGCCCAAAGGCGTCAGGAACCCTTATGCAAAACTCTGTGCCAAAACACTATTTGTGGGCTGTAGGTGAAGGGATCAAAGCTTGTAAGCCGGGCGATCTGATCGCGGGTCGCTATTTGGTCAAGCGCGATCGACTTCTTGTCGATACTCAACCGGAACAGTTGCCGGAAATGCCCGAAGAGATTCCGAGTTCGATCGCTCCTTATCTGAGACTGTTTGCCTATCAGTTGCACGTACCTCAAGTATACGGACTGGTATCGTCCCGGCTCAGCAAGCTCTCGGGAGATATCTGGCTGCTGGAAAACGCACCTATTTTAAAGGTGACGGAATCATTAATGCCGGAATTGGCGGACACCTGGAAAGGGGCCGCCGCCATGCGACAGCTCAATTGGCTGTGGCAAATTGCCAAAGTTTGGCAGCCGTTTATCGCTCAGGGCGTGGCTGCGACGCTGCTGACTCCGGAACTGCTGCGGGTGGAAGGGCAATTAGTTCGGTTTTTGGAATTGCAGCCCGATCCCAAACCGCCTAGTTTGTCGCAATTGGGCAAATTGTGGCAGCAGTGGATCGATGATGCTCACCCCGCAATCGCCAATTTTTTGCGGCAGCTTTGCCAGCAAATGGTGGCCGGTCAAGTGCGCCACGGCGAACAACTGATGGGCCAATTGGATAAAGCTTTGGCAAAATGCGGCCGATTTTACGATCGGACTGTGGAAATTGCCACGGGCACGGATGTCGGTAGAGCGCGGGCTCACAACGAAGATGCTTGCTATCCGCCCGATGGTACGGTGTTTGCCGGAATTCCGGGATCGGAAGCTTGTGCGATCGTCTGTGACGGTATCGGCGGACAAGACGGCGGCGAAGTCGCTTCGGAATTGGCGATTACCGTGCTGCGGGACAAGTTGCTGCAAATGCCCCTGCATCAAGCTAATTGGGACCCGCTGAGCCTGACTTCCAAGCTGGAACGGGCCGCTTGTGCTGCTAACGACAAAATAGCGGGTCGCAACGACACGGAACACCGCCAAGGCCGCCAGCGCATGGGTACTACCCTGGTGATGGCTTTAGCGCACATTCACGAACTCTATGTCGCCCACGTGGGAGACAGTCGGGCTTACTGGATTACCCGCACCGGCTGCTATCAAGTTACTCTCGATGACGATGTGGCTTGCCGCGAGGTGCGTTTGGGCTACTCTCTCTATCGGGATGCTTTGGAACAAGTGGCCGCCGGAGCTCTGATTCAAGCTTTGGGCATTACTTCTTCCAACACTCTGCACCCGACGGTGCAACGTTTTCCGGTGGATGAGGATTGCGTTTTGCTGCTGTGCTCCGACGGTTTGAGCGATAAAGACCGGGTTGAGCAATGTTGGGAAGAGGAGATTTTGCCGATTCTCGACGGTAGCATTACTGTGGCGAAGGCGCGCGATCGACTGATCGAGATTGCTAATACTAGAAACGGTCACGATAATGTCACTGTAGCTTTGATTCACTGTCAAGCACATTTGAGGGAAGAAAGCAATACTTTGACAGAATTGTCTGTCGCACCTTTAGAAGTGCCGATGGAACTAATTGCTGACAGCGAGGATATGCCAACCGATTTGACGGAAAGCCCCAGCCTTAGCGATACGAATTCTGAAGTGAAAACGCAGTTAGTACGATCGCCCGACAAAGGCAAAAGTCTATTTACGCTGCTGGTAAAAATAGTATTTTTGTTGGGTTTGGGGGGTGTATTTGCTTATTTTTTCATTCCTCCGGTGGGTCGGGCGATCGATACTGCCGGGGAGTCGCTTTTCGGTAAACGCCGTTTAACTAATCCTATAAACGGGTCGGGGAAAATAGTTGAATCTGCACCTACTGCGAGCAAGTCTTTAGAAAAAGGCACGTTTATAGAGATTAAAAGTTCTGGGACTGGGGAATTGGATCCATTGGGCGATCGCTTGAATTTGCGAGTCGCCATCGGTGACTCGCCCATTAAGGGAACAGTCCCCGCGGGCAGCATTTTGCAGGTAACAAACAAACAGCTTACGCCTCAAGGCAACTGGCTGGAATTGAAAGTTTGTTCTATTCCTGAAATAGGGCGATCGAACTCTCCCAAGCCCAAGTTAAATAAGGATTTTTCTAATGTTTCAACACCAGCAGTCAGTCCATCTCCGGCGGTAGCAAGTTCCTCGCCATCTCCGGCGGTAGCAAGTTCCTCGCCATCTCCGGCGGTAGCAAGTTCCTCGCCATCTCCCACGGTTAAACCAACAGTGGGAGTAGAAAGCGCCAAATTGCAAGCGGGGGAAATCGGATGGATTCAAGAACAAGATGCTGTTTCTCAGATAGCAACTAATCCGAGTCCCAACCCGAATCAACAGGGGAAATGCGCTGTTGCTTCTGACTCAAATCCCAAAACTAATTAAACTGTTAAGGCTGGAGTTTCAGTTGACAGTTGACAGTTGACAGTTGACAGTTGACAGCTTGAGGGCTACCTCTCCATAAAAGGAAGAGGATTGAAATAGTGAATAATTTTGTTTTATTTCCCACCTAAAAGGAGGAGGCTTTAAACCCATTCTTCTTGGTAATCTTTTTCTAAAAGATGAGGTGTTCGACGGTAATGCTAAATAGTAATTGGTAATTCGTAATTCCTTGTGCCTGTTAGCTTTGTCAGTTTTCTGGAGATAAAGACGCTCTTCGTACTATCAACCAGTCACAAAAATTGTCATACTTCATGGAGAGTGAGAAAAGCTATGTGTTGAGCAGATTTGATGAAGTTACCAATAAATATTACATGGATCGAGCCGATTTCACTAACAATCTTTCATTGATATCCACAATATCTATAAAGCGCCCCCAGCGAGCGAAAAAACTTTCTAACAGGCAATTGAACCGACATGATATGAAATAATTTTAGATTTTAGATTTTAGATTTAATTATGCCAAATCTAAAATCTAAAATACTTTTAAACTTCTTATCCTAATTTCTTAGAGACTTCTGCAAGTTTAGTTACCATTTGGGCTACGGCTTTGTCAACTGCTGCGCTCAAAAGTCCATCTTCATTGCTACTCCCGGAATTGCCGCCAACGCCTCTGACAGAAAAACTCGAATCGCTTTGATCTGCTTCTCCTAGTGCTTTTGCCGTGGCCAGAATATCTCCGGAAGCTGTTCCGATTAACCGCACGTCTATTTGCACAGTAGCTTTGGTTTTTTGGGAACCGCCACCGATACCCATGAAACTGCCGCCGCCGGATTGTTTGTCGATATTAAACTTGGTAATGGTGCCGATGAGTACGGCGTCAACTCCTAGTTTTTTGCCAATTTCGGCTGCGGTGCCGGCATCCATTGAACCGCTGCGATTTTCTTGTTTGAGGACTTGTTCGAGTTTGCTGCGATCGACTACTGTGTAAGTGCCGTTGTTGACGAGTTCGTTGATTAGGAGTTCGCTGATGCCTTTGGCTGCGCCGACTCCCCTGTAGGAACTGTAATAGCTGTTGGTGGTGCCGTAGTCGAAGTCCATGACTACGAGGCGCTTTTTGGCGGTAGCTTGGGCTAGTTGGGTTGCGGGTTTGATGTTGGCTGGTGTGGCGATCGCATTTACTGAAACGCCGACTAGCATTAGCGTAGCTAGGGAAATGCTGGTTAAGCGAGACATGGTGGTTGTTTTCATAAAGTTTTCCTCACAATGGTTTTGTTCCGACTCTAGAATAGTGCACGGAACCGCCGGATGTCAGGGTTGCGGGTGATTAATGTTGGTGTGGGCGATAGAGTTTTACTTTATTCTGACGCTAAAAATCTTTAATTTTTGTTAATTAACGGCAGATAAAAATAGAAACTGAGCAAGACTTTGATCAATGTTTCAATCCCTAATATTCGATACTTTCTTAGGATCGCGAATTAAATAATTTACACAAGCTTGTGGGATGGGCGTGCCGCCCGTCTATAAAGAACGGGCGGGACGCCCATCCCACAATCATTAAAATTATAAGTTATTTAATTCTTATTTATTACCAGAAAGAATTGGTTTAAAGCCCGAAGCCCGATCGGGGAAAAATTAAAAGAAGACGATTCATTACTCCAATCCTCGGACTTCCATGTCAACTGTCAACTGTCAACTGTCAACTGTCAACTGTCAACTGAATGAAGCCCCAGCCTCCAAAAAACCCATCAACCAATTAGCCATCGTCGCCCTGCGAGTCTGTCTCGGCCCGAATTCCCCGATTTTATAGCCCTTAAATCCCAATTTTTCCTTCAGCAACTGCTTGTTTTCTGGAAGAGTCGATCGCGTCAATTTCACCGTCGCAGGTCTAGAATCAATAAAATCCGGCGGTTCCGGATAATCTTCGCGCCACTCGCTAGCAACATCAGCGCTATTCCACTTACCAGTCTCCGCATCAGGGCGGTAGCCCAGATACAGCCAAACTAATTGGTTGACAGCAGCATCGTCCATTTCTTCGTTGAGGATAGCCCAAATAGTTTCGTTGTTCAGCGGTGGCAGTTCAGACATAATTCGAGTTGGAGTGCGATCGACAATAACAACAATTTAACCTATGGCGGTCTACCCATATCGTAGGTTCGGCGCGGGAAAATCTCGATTTATTCGTCCTCGCATTCGATCGCCCCGCCGAACCACCCTACAATACTACTTACCCAAAATTCCGTCCTTCTCGGCCATCGAGATCATCAAATCAATGACGCGGTTAGAATAACCCCACTCGTTGTCATACCAGGAAACGACCTTAAAAAACTTAGAATTCAGTTCAATTCCCGCACCTGCATCAAAAATGCTCGATCGGGCATCGCCCTGAAAATCCGTCGAAACCACCGCATCCTCAGTATATCCAAGAATACCTTTCAGTTCGCCAAGAGAAGCTTTCTTCATAGCTTCGCAAATTTCTTTATAGCTAGTTTCCTTCCCCGTTTTGAAAGTAAGGTCAACCACAGACACATCTGGAGTCGGCACACGCAAAGCCATACCCGTCAATTTTCCTTTCAATTCCGGCAACACCAAACTAACAGCTTTCGCCGCACCAGTCGAAGAAGGAATAATATTTTGAGCCGCACCGCGTCCTCCCCGCCAATCTTTTTGGCTGGGCCCGTCTACAGTTGGCTGAGTAGAAGTCATCGCGTGAACAGTCGTCATCAAACCTTCTTCCAAACCAAAATTATCATTAATAACTTTGGCAATTGGTGCTAGACAATTAGTAGTGCAGCTAGCATTAGAAACAACAGTATCTGTGGCCGGGTCAAATTTGTGGTGGTTGACGCCTACTAGAAAAGTTGGAACTTTTTCTGGATCTTTAGTCGGTGCGGAAAGTATTACTCGTTTTGCTCCCGCCGTCAAATGTTTTGAACCGCCGTCAAAATCAGTAAACAATCCGGTAGATTCTACAACATAATCCGCACCCGCTTTACCCCACGGCAATTCAGTCGGATTTCTAATCGAAGTGCACGGAATAAAACGTCCGTCAACGACAATCCCGTCTGGTTTCCCTTCAACTTCGCCGTCATAAATACCGTGGGTAGAGTCGTATTTGAAAAGATAAGCCAGGTTTTCTGGCGAAACTAAGTCGTTAATACCGACAAATTCGATGTTCGGGTTTTTGATGCCGGCACGCATGACTAGCCGTCCGATGCGACCAAATCCGTTGATGCCGACTTTTAATGCAGCCATGTTTAAACTCCTATTGAAAATATCGCTAGTCGATCGCGCGATAGCCTGTTGTGGCTTAGAATTTACCACGCTAACGGATTTGGGCTACTGATTCTTTTCTATATCTTAAGAATTCTGAATTTGGTGCGGGCGGCGAAATGCAATTAATCCTGAAATGACCGCTGGCTAATGACCGATCGCTGATGATTTTAAAATTGTAAAATTGCTATAATCAACACAGATTTTTATCACATTATCGTTGATTAAATTACTCTAAATTAATTAAAAAAAACTTATGTAAAAGCTCAATCCGATTTTATGTAGGAGCAATGGCCGATTTTGATAATGTGAAATGGCTATATAGCGGTTCTCAGAAAAATGAGGTATGTTGTTGGGCTTCAGCCCTCTTAGTTTAAGAGTTATGTGGGCTGTCAGTTATACCTCATCTTTTTGAGAAAGGCTATATATTCAGAAACCCGGTTTATTAAATAAACCGGGTTTCTAATGACAGTTGGTAGTTGGCAGTTGGCAATTATTATTTGTTATTTTTGAATATAGCGATTCTCAGAAAAATGAGGCATGACTGGCGGCTTGTATAACCGCTTAGACGTATAGGGCCCAAGCCCAACAACGTACCTCATCTTTTTGACAAAGACTATATCTGCCAATAATCAGTAACTACTTACTAATAACTACTGACTACAGTCAACAGTCAACAGTCAACAGTCAACAGTCAACAGTCAACAGTCAACTGACTACCCAACGCACTTAGTAGTGAGCAATTCCACTGCATCCGAAATAAAACAAGCACCACCAAACTTATTTAGCACCGGTCTAATATTTTCTGCAACTGCCGATATTTTATCGGGCTCGCAGAAAGCCAGCACATAAATATTATCCAGCATACTCATTGCTAAATCGTCCGATTTGCGTCCCCTAGTGGTTTTGCCGGCGACACCGCGAATCACCGAATAACCAGGGACGCCAGCTTTGTCTAAACCGTCTAAAATCTTTGGGAGCTCCACCGAGTTCGCAAAAATTTCTATCCTTTTAACTGCGTCCATAAGTTCACATCCAAAACATATTGATTGCGTATAAATACATGGGAATGCCTACAACGATGTTAAACGGAAACGTCACTGCTAAGGCTGTTGAAATGTAAAGGCTGGGGTTAGCTTCGGGAACTGTCAGCCGCATTGCTGCTGGTACTGCGATGTAAGAAGCACTCGCACACAATACCGAAAATAACAGGCTATCTCCCTGCGGCATTCCGATTAATTTTGCTATCAGTAAACCAACTGCTGCATTAACTATAGGAATTAGGATTGCAAAGGCGATCAGGAAAATTCCTGTTTCTTGCAAATCTTTAATTCTGCTAGCAGCAACCAGACCCATGTCTAGCAAGAAAAAAGTCAGAACCCCGTAAAACAAATCTTGAGTAAACGGACTCATAACTTCCCAACCGTGTTCTCCTGTCAGAATGCCCATAATGAGGCTGCCGACTAGCAGAAAAACTGAACTGTTGAGGAAGGCTTCTTGCAGCACTTCTGACCAAACTATTTCGCGTTTTCCTTCCTCTCCACCGAAGACACTTACCAGAATTAGACCGACGATAATTGCAGGGGATTCCATTAATGCTAGCGCTGCTACCATGTAACCGTCAAAGTCGATTCCTAGTTCTTTTAGGAACGAAGTTGCGGTGATAAAGGTGACGGCGCTGATGGAACCGTAGGTGGCGGCGATCGCCGCGGCATTGTAGGAGTCGAGTTTGATCTTCAGTATGAAGAAAGTATAAACTGGTACTAGCGCTGACATCAGCATCGCTGCGAAGATTGTCAGGGCGACTTGCTGGTTGATTCCGCTTCGGGACAGTTCGACGCCGCCTTTAAATCCGATCGCAAACAGCAGGTACAGCGAAAACAGTTTCGGGATGGGCGCAGGAATTTCTAAGTCAGATTTTAGGAAAATCGCCAGCATTCCCATGAAAAATGCTAATACTGGTGGATTTAAGATATTTGACGCTACGAGGCTTAAATCCACGATCGTTCACTCCCATTTCTGATTTTTTTAATATTACTTCACAAATAATTGTTACACGAGAATGGATCAATGGTGCGATCGAACTCTGGGAATGGCGATATATATTCCTAAAGACGGTTGCAGGTTGGCAGCGTACACCTACAACAACAGAGTAAGGTGTGCGCTGCCAACCCGCAGCCTAAGTATTTTTCCCTAACTAAGCAGTTGCCAAATAAGACTCTAGAGCTTCGGAACCGCCGATCAACTTGCCGTCGATAAACACTTGCGGCACGGTTGTAGCGCCAGTCACCGCCCGGAGCGATCGGGTTGTGACATCCCGGCCCAAGACGATTTCTTCATAATCCAAGCCCTTTTCAGTCAGCATTTTCTTAGCCTTGGCGCAGAAAGGACAGCCCATTTTTGTAAACAGCGAAACTACCTTCGGCTTAGCTGCTGCGGAGTTGATGTAGTGCAGCATCGTCTCGGCATCGGAAACCTTGAAAGGGTCGCCCGGTTCCTCCGGTTCAATAAACATTTTTTCAACCAAGCCATCTTTGACTACCATCGAATAACGCCAAGACCGCTTCCCAAAGCCTAAATCAGTTTTATCTACCAGCATTCCCATGCCTTCGGTAAACTCACCGTTACCGTCGGGAATTAACGTCACATTGTCTGATTCTTGGTCTTTTGCCCACTCGTTCATTACAAAAGTGTCGTTGACGGAAATACAAACGATTTCATCTACGCCATTTGCTTTGAAAACTTTGGCCAATTCGTTGTAGCCAGGGAGGTGCGTTGACGAACAAGTGGGAGTAAAAGCTCCCGGCAGAGAAAACACTGCTACAGTTTTGCCTGCAAACAAATCATCGGTGGTGACATCCACCCACTCGTTGTCCTTGCGAGTGCGAAACGTGACTTTGGGTACTCTTTGACCTTCGTGGTTCGTCAGCATGATTTTAAATCCTTCGGTACTTGGGTTAAATTCCTTTGCTTGTTATAGCGTACTCATAACGAGTATGACTTGTCAAGGGCAGTGGGTTTTTTCTTGGGACTGCTGGGTGCGCGCGAGTCAGTTGCTCGTCTTTGCGACAGCTTGGCGATCGAGCAGGGTGCATCTGGCTTTTGGCAAATATGTTTGTAGGGGCGAAGCATGACCGTAGTCAATATGGGATGATAACTAATAACTTATATGCGGTCATGCTTCGCCCTCTTCAAAGGTGAGATGCACCCATGGATAAGATTGAAAAATTGCTGTTTAGGAATGAAAATTAAATAACTTACATTTTTTATTGTTCTTGTGGGATGGGCGTCCCGCCCGTCCAGAAAGGACGGGCGGGACGCCCATCCCACAAATATGTGTAAATTATTTAATTCGCGATCCTTAGTTCGATCGCAAATTTCGCCTCCATGCCTTTGCTGCTGCTAGCGGGTGAGGATTTTTGACACATTCTGTCAACATCTCGATATCAAGTTCTGGTAGCAATTCGCTGTTTGCGATCAATTCATAACCGCAGTTCGATACAAACTCAACCGGAAGCTCTTCTCGCAAATGGTAGATAGAAAATCCATCATTTCGCCAGAACCAAACCTCTCGCACATTCAACCTTCTATACAGTTCTAGTTTATTGATGCTGCCACTGGTAACAATCACTTCAATTACCAAGTCGGGAAATTCTTTATCGGTGCCAATACAGTAAGCTTCATCCGGTTCCGTACCGCCACTTTTTTCCTCTTGCCGCAGAGTTGTAGACCCAAAAGGGAAATATTCAATGTCAGCTTCTACAAAATAAATTTCCAGCAAATTCCCAATGCGAGTTTTACCATTTTCATGGCGACGAGAAGGTGACATAATTTCTAAAAGCCCATCTAAATAAGTAACTCGATATCCCGCAGCATCTCCAATTCGATTTAGCACTGTCTCGTATTCTTCCCAGTTCACCCTATCCGTGATGTAGCGCTCTTCAGGATCTTGGCGTTGGAGTGCTTGTTTTTTAAGTAATGTATCTAGCTCGATTGTCAGCATTAGTATTACCTCCTTACAAGTTGTTCTAATTTTAGCAGACGGCGGTTAAAACCGCATCTACACAAACGATGTCTGCCTCCGCAGACTGAAGAGAACAACCCAAATTTAATCGCCTTTTATTCAACCTGCGGAGGCAGGTTTTGTTTTTATAGACGCGGTTTCAACCGCCGTGTTATCTTATTCCCAATCAAATTTCCGCCCCAAATACTCCTCTAATTCCTGATTGTAAGGTTTAAAATAATCACTCAACAGCTCGCGAACTGACTCATTTACCCGCTGATAAGAACCAGGATTAGCATTTTGGTATTCAGACAATTGATATTCCGGTAAATCTAAAAATGCTAAAACTTGCTGTACAGTCGCCGCCGCACCTGCATACAAATCTTCGCTTTGCAAAACTAACAACTGTTCTCGGGGGAAGAAAGCCAGCCAATTTTTAATAAATTCTATATACCTGCCGCGAGCTAAGTAATTCCCAGGTTCTTCGCCGATGATGTATTCTGGGTTTTGATTCAGCCGTTCGATTTCGTCGCTAATTGCCCGATCGAGCGATCGCCCTTCCCAATTCAAGCCCTTTAAGCGGTAAAAATGAGAAATCGCCCGATCGACCGGATTTCGCAACAGCACAATCAGCTTTACCTCTGGACACGCGCTGTAGAGACGTTCCGGCGCTTCCCGAAAGTC
Source organism: Microcoleus sp. PH2017_08_TRC_O_A (assembly GCF_020738665.1). Classification (NCBI taxonomy): domain Bacteria; kingdom Bacillati; phylum Cyanobacteriota; class Cyanophyceae; order Oscillatoriales; family Microcoleaceae; genus Microcoleus; species Microcoleus sp. PH2017_08_TRC_O_A. Next base: position 25,625 of record NZ_JAEQCE010000022.1, on the reverse strand, counting down.
AAAATAGCTCGGACTTGCCTCACCCGTTACAAACTCCTCTCCGGGCGGCATTAGGGGAAAATGCGCCCAATACCAATCAATCCCTCTGTGGAAGTGCCAGGAGAAAAAATCCATCTCCTTTTTAATTGGAGTCAAAATTTGCGGGTGTTCAGCTAAATAAGTGTACAGAGAAGTCGTCCCGCAGCGCTGAGAACCAATAATTATAAACTTAGGAAATTTGACTGGTTTTAAGTTACAATTTTGTGGCACAGGCATCTTGCCTGTCTCTGTATTTTGTGGCACAGGCATCTTGCCTGTCTCCATATTTTGTGGCACAGGCATCTTGCCTGTCTCTGTATTTTCTGCCACAGCTACATTGCTTGTTTTTTTATTAATAACAGATGCAAAACTTTGTTTGTAACTGACAGTTTGATAACAGCTAATCGCCTCAGCAATTTTGCCTTGCCTCGTCAAAACTTCTCCCAAATTCAAATAAGGCCAAAAAGCCTCCGGTTGAGCATCAACAACTTCTCGGCAAAAGTTCTCAACTCGATCCAGCTTGTTTTGCTGAATCAAAACTTCCCACAAATTGTAATAAAACCACCAAGGAAGATCGGGATTTATTGCCATTGCTTGCAAAAATGCCGCCGCCGCTTCCTCCCCATATTTTTGCTGGCTCAAAACCGCACCTAAATTGTAATAAGACCAGCAATCATCCGGTTTTTGGGCGACTGTGGCGCGGGCTGAGGCTAAAGCGCGATCGCACTCGATGGCTTCGCTAACGCACTTTTGCTGCTCCTGTAACAACCGCTCCAAGTCTGCTGAAGACAATCCACAATCTGGGATAATTGTCAAGATTGTTTTGTAAATAATTGTTGCGCTTTTTGGGCGATCGCGCTTTGCTAAATTCTTTCCTAACTGTAAATAAAACTGCAAATTTTCCGGTGTAACTTGCAATTGAAATTGTTGTGATAATGACTTTGAGTCAGACTTTGTTTGTCCGAGAGCATATCCAAGCTTCTCGTAAATTCCCGGCAAATTTCCGTCAATTTGAATAGCTTTTAAATACGCGACAATAGCTTCATCCCACTCTTTAAGTTTAGTTAAAGCGTTGGCTAAATTGTAAAAAGACCAAGCAAAATCTGAGTTGAGTGCAATCTCGCAGCGGTAAGCAGCGACAGCATTCTCCCAGCATTCGAGTTTCAGTAAAGCATCACCCAAATTATGATAAGACCACGAAAAATCTGGATTTAACTCAACAGCTTTTTTGTACGCCGCGACAGCATCCTCCCAGCGTTCTAGTTTCAACAAAACATCGCCCAAACTGTGATGAGACCACGAAAAATCTGGATTTAATTCAACAGCTTTGCGGTAAGCAGCAACAGCATCATTAAACTCACCGCTTTCTTGCAAGGAATTACCCAACTTGTGGTAATCGTGACTATTCATGCACAACTCCTGCAATATTCATTAACTTCTCTAGCGAGTTCATATCCACCCGCATATCTTTATGTCCCGAATATTTATGAGTTTGGTCATCAAACAATTCAGCAATTAAATAGTAATGTTCCAACTCACACAAATTACTAATAGTCCAAAAACAAGTTGGCACATAAATCGGAGAAAAAATCTCAATTACTTTAGTTCCCGGAGTGCAGAAAACTAAATTAGTCAATCCACCTCCGTGGGGTGCGACAACTACCTCAGCCGCAGCCAAACAGGCTGCTTGTTCCGCTACCGACATCATTTCTAACTTAACTGTACTAAACCCAATTTTTTCTAGATAGGCGACAACCTCTTCGTCATTGACTATTCGCCGATAGGATGCTCGATTTCGACTGATATAAATTCGTTTTGAATATTTTGTATTTTGGGAATTATCTTGATTTAAAAATATTCGTTTCAGATATTCGCATTTCCATTTAGAGGTTCCCGAACCACCATCACAAATTGAAGGAACTATTAATTTGTCCGCTGTAAAGTGAGGCAGGTAGCGACTTTCTAAAATTTTATCTAGTGGAATTCCTAAAGTATTTAAACTTTCTTTTTCATAAGACAAATCGCAAGCATTGATAACAAACTTATCAATAGTGTCTATCAATCCGCAGCGCTGCAAAAGCTCGAACCGTGTAACCACATCAAACATCCAGTGAAAATAAGCTGCGCCTCCCCAGCGAGCGGATAAAAAAGCTACATTTCCCTCGATGTGTTCGACGGGAGACAATTTGTCGGATGTTATTACCAACTCAGGACAACCCATTGAAATATCGGTGACAAGTTTATTGTCTGAAGTGATGACGGCGGTAGTAGCAATATCTGCCCAAGCTCGTCCTTTTGGTATGGTAGCAACAAAAGATTTTTTGATATAAAAGATTTCATCTTGCCAACATTTGCTGTTGCTATGGATTGTTCTGGAATCGGATAAATTGATTTCACTTGCAGGATAGATGTCAATGCAAGTAATGTTCGGTTCTGACTCTGCTGTAACTGCTAAGTCGTCAGTAAATCCACAGTGTTTTTGGAGAAAACTCAACGGTAGCATTTTATAGCCTAATCTGATGATGTCAGCTTGATCGACTTCTCCTTGTTGTTCCAAAGTATAAGCGATATGATAGTAAATTCCAAACAAATCTGGTTTGATTTGCAGGGTTTGAACCAAGTTAGATATTGCCTTGTCCCACTGCTGTTGTGCAATAAATATCAAACCCAATCCTTCGTAACACCAACAGGAATTTGGATCTACATTGATGCCTTGCTCGTAAATTGCGATCGCCCTTTCGAGTTCCCCTTGCTCCCGCAGCGCATCGCCCAGCTTCTTGTACAGCCAACTGTGCTCGGGTTCTAGCTCAACAGCACGAGCAAAAGCAACCGCTGCTTCTGACCAATTTTCTAGTGATTCCAGAACTTCCCCCAAACTATTGTACAGCCAACAATCATCGGGATTTAATTCAATAGCTTTGCGGTAAGCCGCGGCCGCCTCTTCCCAATTTTCCACTGCAATTAAAGCCTTGCCCAACCTGTCGTAAGACCAACAAAAATCGGGATTTAACTCAATTAACTTGCGGTAACTAACAACAGCCTCCTCCCACTCAGAAAGCTCCATCAGCACATCGCCTAAATTGTTGTAAGTCCAACAAAAATTTGGATTTAATTCAATGGCTTTGCGGTAAGCAGCAGCAGCTTCGCCGTATTGCTCAATCACCTGCCAAGTTTCGCCCAAAAAGTGGTAAGACCAGCTAAAATTAGGGTTGAGTGCGATCGCCTGTTGGTAAGCCGCCGCACCTCGCTCGAACATTTCTTTTTCTTGCAAACTTTTGCCCAACTTGTGGTAAGTTGAGTAGTTGCCAGACTTAATTTTAATAGCTGTTTGATACCGTTCGATCGCCTCATCCACATAACCTGCATCTGCCGCAATATTCCCCAACTTTTCCCAACCCAGAGACAAAAGAGTTTGCTCCTCGCCCAAACTTTCATTGCCGATTTTTTTAACAATCAGTTGATAGCCTTTGTGGACTAATTTTAACTGACTTCCAAACATCTCCAGAAAAACATCAATGCCGATTTTAGTATCTTGCTCCGGGCTGTCGGGAAACGTAAACTGATAATCGTCAAAAATCATCAATCCCCCAACTTTCACCAACCTCCAAGATAAAATCGCATCTTGCAGAGCGCTGGTGGGTTTGTGACAGCCGTCAACGTAAGCAATATCGTAAAATTCTGAATCCAAGTTTACTAATAAATCTTGAGAGTAACCTTCCAATTCAATTACCTTCTCACCAACCCCCGTTTTAACAATATTGCCCTTAAAAGTTTCTTGAAAATATAAATCGATGCAAGTGATTTTGGCAGTCTGATGAGTTAAAATATTATCTAGCAGCCAGCAAGCCGACATTCCTTGAAAACTACCGATTTCCACCACTTGAAAATCTGCAATTCCTGTAAGCGGCTGCAAGTGCCGTTGCCAAATAGGAATATTGTGGGTAAACCAATCTTGAGTAAATTGATAATCTTTCTGTGCACACTCAGGCCAACCCCTCAATGCGCTCGCTTGTTGATGGCAAACGATCGCTTCTTCCAATTCCCCTAATTGCGGTAAAATATTGCCTAAATCATTGTAAGCCTTAGAATTAGTCGGATCGATCGCAATTTGGCTGCGGTAATTAGCAATTTGTACGTATAACTCCTGTTGTTGCGCGCGAACTTCCTTGAGTTGCGCGACAACTTCCGCAGCATTGGGTTCAATCTGCACGGCCATGCTATAAAATACGATCGCACCTTCGAGCTGCTTCTGTTTCGCTAAACTATTGCCTAAATTTATAAAAAAATCAGCTCCATCTAACTCAATTTTTAGCAATTTATGGAAAAATTCCCCGCTACCAAGTGCCTCAATACCTTGACAGAAAGTTGCGATTGTGCTGTCTAACCCCGATTCACTGCGCTTCCGCAAAACATATCCCAACCTCTGATTAATTCCTCTCAAATTAGGTTCAAGTTGAATCGCGCGCAGGAAAGCAGCAACAGCTTCATCCCAGGATTTTTCGCAGGTTAAGGCAATTCCCAAATTGCAATAAAACCAAGGAATATCTGAATTTAGTTCGATCGCTTTGCGGTAGGAAATAACAGCTTCTTGCCACAGCTTTTTGTGAGCAAAAGCTTCTCCTAGATAATTATGCGCCCAATAGGAATTATTATTAATTGCCAGAGTCTGGCGGTAACATTGAATAGCTTCATCAAACTCACCTTTCTGCACAAAAACATTGCCCAAACCAAGGTAAGCACGAGCATAATTAGGATTGAGTTCAATGCTTTTGCGGTAACAGGCGATCGCCCGATCGCCTTCTCCTCGCTCCGCCCAAGTTTGACCCAAGCTGTGGTAAGATTCAAAAGAATCTGGATTGATGGCAATGGCTTGTCGGTAATTGGCGATCGCCTCATCCCACCGTTTCTGTGCGACCAGCATTTCGCCCATATTGTGATAAGCTGTTGCCAGTTGCGGGTCTAGTTCAATTGCCTGCGAATAACACTCAGTAGCGCGATCGAGCTTTCCCAATTCAACTAAACTATTTCCCAGAGTGACGTATTCCTCAGCCGTTGCCCAATTTGGCTCGATCTTGAAAGCTTGATACCAACAGTCTGCCGCCTGTGCTCGCCGATCCAACTGCATCCAAATTTTCGCCAACAGCCGATAAGCCGCGGCAAAATTCGGTGCTAGGGCGATCGCTTTTTCACAACTGGCGATCGCCTTTTCCCACTGTTTTCCTTGAGAATACAAACTGCCTAGATTAGCATAAACTTCCGGCAAATTCGGATTGCGATCCAGTGCCGCTTCATACCACTGTTTAGCCTGCTCGACTTCACCTTGAACCTGCATTACCTTCCCAAGTGTCTGACAAGCCACCGCCAAATTCGGTTCAATTTTCAGCGCTGACTCGCAAGCAGCAACTGCCTCATTCAACCTTCCTTCAACCAAATAAACTTCTGCTTGCCGATTCAAATCAACCGCTGCTTTTTCCATCTTCTCAATCGAGGGCATAAATAAACTTACTCCAGACGCCAGCTAACGCAAACCAACTACTTCAACCATCCTTTTCAGCGAACTCATGTTCACTAAAATATCCTCAGTCAGCGAATTTTGATACATTAACTGTCTAATAGGATAACATTCAAAAGCCTCACCAGCTAAAAAGTAATGTTCCAACTGCAAATATTGACTAATTCCCCAGTAATAATGACTGATATAATGAGGCGACACCAACTCAATTACTTTAGTTCCAGATTTACCAAAAATCGTATTTGTTAACCCGCTACCGTGGGCAGCAACTATCACCTCAGCATGGTAAAAATGAGCAATTTGCTCTGCCAAAGACATCGACTCAGGTAAAATAGAAACAAAGCCCGATCGTGCCAAAACCTCAACCACATCTTCCTCGTTCAAAACTCTGCGATATCTGGCTTTGCTGCGACTGATGTAAATGCGCTTTGGATAACTTGAACCAGGTATAATTCCCTTGAGAAACTCCCGCCTCAAAAAATCGATCGCCCATCCGGACGGCCAGCCCAAATATCCCGGAAAAGAAGGTACAATTAACTCTGTTGCTTGCAGGTGAGGAATGCGATCGCTCTCCAAAACCTTTTCCTCGGGAATTCCCAGAATCCTGAGACTTTCCCGCTGAAAATCGTGCTGACAACTGTTCACCAAAAACCAATCAATTTCCGCCAAATCCCTACCGCTGCGCCGCAGCAATTCTATCCTCGGCAAAACGTCCACCATCCAGTGAAAATAAACATTTCCCGATAAACCAGAAAGCACCGCCACGCTGCCGTCTATCTGCTTTAAAGGTGGAAAGGATTCTAACTTAAAAACGCTGTGTTTTCTGATATCATGCTTCTCGCATCCCGGCAACAAACCCGGATAATCTCTCGACACATCAGCCAACAAATAATTATCAGGAGTCATGACAGCAATCGCCTTGCAAATCAGCCAATAATTTTGCTGCGGCACAATCCAAACTCGCCCGTTGGGAATCTGTGCGACAAAAGTTTTTGGGGAATCCACAGGTATCGGCTGCGAGTTAGACAAACGGCAAACTCCCCAACCCAAATGCACCGGATCGAACCACTTAGAAATTCTGTGCAAACACAGCCCGCAAGTTAAACCGGCACAATCGGAATTTGCCAACTGCGAATTAACAGAAAATTTAGAAGTCTGAATATTTTCTACCCTGGCTTCTGTTGCAGATTCCCAAACAATTTCCACATAATTGCCAGCATCCAACTTAGCATTAACCAGCCAATCCCAACTCGATAAATAAATACCGCACGGACGTTCTAAAGAATTGCCTTCTGAAGATATAAAACTCTGTCTGCCCCACTGTTTTGGCTGTCCATACCCGTGCAATTGCAACTCTAAAACCTGTTGATAATAATCGATCGCCCGTGCCCAATGTCCTTGTTTCTCCAGCAGTTTCGCTAACTCAAAATAAACATGAGGTAAAGCTGGTTGAATTTTCAAAGCCATGCGGTAAACGACAATTGCCGGGCCGAATCGGTGCTGCTGGGCCAAGCAATTTCCCAGCCGCCAGTAAAGCTCTGCATTTTTGGGCTGAATTTGCAAAGCTTTTTGATAATAAGCAGCGGCTGATTCATATCCGCCATACTCTGTTAAAGCATTCCCCAAATGCAGGTAAATTTCTGCTAAATAATCGCATATTTCACCAATCGGTAATTGGGCATCGGGAATTGGGAATTGGGCATCGGGAATTGGGAATTGGGCATCGGGAATTGGGAATTGGGCATCGGGAATTGGGAATTGGGCATCGGTAATAAATCTTCCTTCTTCCTTGTTCGCTTTTCCTTGTTCCTTGTTCCTTGTTCCTTCTTCCTTCTTGCTTCCAGTTAGCGCTTTCAGAAATCGATCGCACGCAGCGATCGCCCTTGACAACTCATCATCCTCTACAGTGGCAACTTGCCTCGTTTCTCCCAAACGGCAGTAAGCCTCAACAAATTCTGGCTTGAGAGCTACCGCCTGCTGAAAATAAGGCATGGCTTCGGCAATTTTGCCCAAAAACATCAAAGAAAATCCGGCGTCTGTATAGCCGGAAATATGTTGGGGATTGAGTTCGATTACCCGATCGAAACAAGCAACCGCCGCCAAATGTTCCCCCTGCAATTGCCAAGCTTTCCCTAGATTGTAGTGAGCCAAAACCATCTCCGGCGCTAGCTCGATCGCGCGACGGTAAGATGCGATCGCCTTTTCGGGACTTTTTTCGTGGAACACCTGGCCCAAATTATTGTGCGGCGTTGCCCACTCCGGCTTAATCTCGATCGCCCGCTGGTAAATCTCGATCGCCTCAGCAGGGCGATCTTCCTTCAGCAAAATCACGCCCAAATTGCTGTAAGCTTCTACATAATCGGGCCCGAGGGCGATCGCCTGACGGTAGCTATCAATTGCCGCTTCTAGCTGATTATTTTCATTTAAAACCACAGCCAGATTGAATACAGCAAGTAAATAATCGGGTTTTTGGGCGATCGCCTTTCGGTAACAGTCGATCGCCCCCAACAAATTACCCTGATTGTGAAAAACATTTCCCAAGTTATAATTTAACTCCGGCCAGTCTGGCTTCAACTCCAGAGCTTTGCCGTAGTGAAAAGCCGCCTCATCCAGCCAGCAATACTCACTGTAAAGTTGACCCAAGTAAGCATGGGCCAGCACAAACGTTGGCGAAATCTCCAAAGCTTGCACAAAAGCATCTCTTGCTGCCGTCGGATCTCCGCTCGCTTCGAGGATTTCGCCTAAAGTGGTGTAAGCTAGCGGCGAAAATGGCTGTCGTTCGATCGCCTGATGGCAAAAATCGATCGCCTGACTTAACTTTCCCTGCTTCAAATAAACTTGGGCTTGCCGGATGTATTCTTGAGTGGTCATTGCTTGCCGTGCAGTTGCGGTTGCTTTACCGCTTCAGGAAAACGTATAAATTTTGATTTGAAAGTTTGATATTTTCAGACTATCTATATTTTAGGCGATCGGGTTCACAATTTTTATTACCCGGAGATCCTCGTAAATCCCCCTTAAAAAGGGGGACTTTGATGAAGTTCTTGTCCCCCCCTTTTTTAAGGGGGGCTAGGCAGGGTGGTTTTATTGTCGGGAAAAGAAATCTGAAACTACCAAAATTATCGCTCAAAGATTGGCTCACGCTTGGGCGAAGGTACGTAGTTGCGCTTCAGCGCTCTTTATAAGATTAGGAAAGAGCGCCCAAGCGCAACTACGTACCTAATTTGTGTTACCACAATAAAACCACCCTGCTTTTTAAGGGGGAGTAGGGGGCAAGCTAAGGGGGGATCTGGCTTAACCCAAGGGTCTTGATTTATATTTTGTGCGATCGGGCAAAATATTAATTCGGTCGATCGGTGTTGGTCGATTTTTTTAAATGATCTTGCTTCACTTGAGCCATTGAATATTTCAACCTCACCCCGCTGTTGGCAGAATGAGGTTGAAATCCTTTCAAACTATCAGCTTTTGTGAGAACAGCCCCGGATAAAATCCGGTGTCGCCCCACAACCGCCAGTTGTTTTAGAACAGCTCGAAGTTGTTCGAGGTAATAGTCAGGCCAGGCTGCAACTGAGCAACCTGTAACACTCCGTTGCCACCGTTGAAGAACAACGCACCGTTTGTCGGGTCGTAGATCAACTTGTTACTGGTGGATCCTGGGCTGCTGGCGCTGAAACCAGAAACGACGACAAACTCGCTCGCCTCGAAGCTGCTGCCCAAACCAGCGAACACACCGCCCTGCTTCAAGCGAATCTTATCTTCACCCGGTGTAAAGTCAGTGATCGTGTCTATGCCGTCTAATGTGCCGGTAGCGGCGGAGGTGGCGAAGTAGAACGTGTCGCTGCCAGCACCGCCAGTCAGGACATCGCTGCCTCTGTCGCCAGAGATAAAGTCATTGCCAGCGCCACCATCGACAGTATCGCTGCCTTTACCGCCCCAGAGGGTATCGTTGCCATCGCCACCGCTGACAGTATCGCTGCCTTCGCCGCCGAACAGGGTATCGTTACCAGTTCCGCCGAGTACGAGATCGTTGCCTTTGTCTCCAGAAACCAAGTCATTGCCAGCACCGCCGTCGAGCTGGTCATTCCCTTTGCCGCCAAAGATTCTATCATCGCCGTCACCACCAGAGACAGCATCGTTGCCACTGCCTGAAACGAGGGCATCGTTACCGCTGCCGCCGCCGAGACTGTCATTGCCGCCACCGGAAAAAATGATGTCGTCCCCACCGTTACCGGCGATGACATCATCGCCCCCAAAGGTCAGGATGATATCGTTGAGATTGCCTGCACTTAATCTGTTTGCGCCTGTGGTGCCGACAACACTGGAGCCGCCAGCTCCTGGCAAAGAAACTGCTGGTTGTGTTGGATTAGTTACCTGTGTCATTTACACTCCTCCTAAAAGATGAATCACTTTTCTACAATACACTTTTCCCTCCAAAGGGATTCAATAAATCGAACCGGACATCGGTTGAGACCCTAATTGACCCGGCTGCTATAAGCTGTCATGTAATTTAATTTTTGACATACTCACCGCCCTAAAAGTGCGGTGATTCTTGACGCTTCATCGACTGATGCTGGTCGTAGTCTTACTCTGTCTCTGCGTCCGTTTAGAGTCTCCCAATGCCCTATGGCGACTTTTTACTCTGCTATCCTACGGTTGGAGCTAACCATTGCCCTTATAGCCGTCTCTAAGTTTGCCCGCATCGTAGCTGTTTCAACGCGTCTTGGGCCTAGAAATCTTTTGAGTGTTGTTATATTACAGGCTTTGCCAATAAAATTAGGAACAATTAAAACCGTCCTAAAAGGACGGGGCTTGTATCCCAAATTTTTGGTCAGCAGGGAGCCGGGAACCGCGAGTTGAATCTTGTATTCGTTGAGCAGCAAGTATCAGTTGTTTTCTGCCTTGGACTCTCGGCTCCATCACTCCCTCCTCTAGCACGAAAATATTCCACTTAAACGTTTGTGAGTCTACCATACGTACCTTGGGTGCGGCTACTTATTTTTTAAACTGTAGCCAGAAATACCAAGTCTAGACATTTGCTTCTTACTTCATCGGGAGCATGGGAGCGGTTATCCCTCGGTAAGCTTTCACGATGAAAGCCAAGCGCGATAAATTAATTGCTCTCAAGATTGAGAAATTGCACCGCAGTCCTTGGCAACTGTCGATCGCCCGAAAGTTCGATCGCCCGCAATCGAGCTTAAACTGAGTTGCGATTTTTCAGTAGACTCTGAATCACGAGACTTTTAAGTTCCGCCCAGAGTTCCCGAAAAATAAAATTTGTTGAGCAGCACATTATTCCCTGGAAATTCAGCCCATCGGCGTGAACCCCCAGAGTTATGATTTGAGATTTTTATACTCTAAGATTATTTATATTTTGGCGATCGATTTGGCGATCGATTACTTAAGCACATAGCATCACTTTCTTAAGATTGAAGCCTTCAAAATTGTCAGACTGCCGCGTGAGAACAGCCCCGGAATCTGTCCGGTGCTGTTCTGGCAAGAGCTAGTTTTTCTAGAACAGCTCGAAGTTGTTCTTGCTGACAGCAGTGGAGCTAAGATTGAGCCCCGGTTGCAGTTGAGCCACAGTCTTCACTCCGCCGTTACCTGGATTGTAGTACAACAAACCGTTTTGCGGGTCGTAGACGATCTTGTTCAAAGTATTTGCTGGTGCGCTTCCGGGAGCAAAACCAGCAACCACGATAAAGTCGGTAGCATCGAAAGAGCCACCCAAACCAGAGAAAGCATTGCGATCGAAACTGAGTTTATCTTCACCGGGGTTAAAGTCGGTAATTGTGTCAATTCCATAATCGCCACCAACACCAGCAAAGTAGAACGTATCGCTACCGGCGCCGCCAGTCAGAAGGTCAGATCCTCTGTCGCCAGAGATAAAGTCATCCCCTCTCCCACCATCGACAGTATCGTTCCCTCGACCGCCGAACAAGCTGTCGTTGCCGTCACCGCCCAAGACGATATCATTGCCGTCACCGCCCAAAGCAGTATCGTTACCCGATCCGCCAAGTACCGTGTCATTGCCCCGATCTCCGGAGACGAAATCAGCACCATCACCGCCGTTGACGAGATCGAAACCTTTACCGCCGAAGAGTGTGTCGTTGCCGTTACCACCATCGACTACATCGTTGCCTGTACCAGCGTAGATAGTATCATTGTCGCTGCCACCACCCACACTATCATTGCCACCTCCTGAAAAAATCAGGTCATTCTCACTGCCACCAGCAATGATATCGTTGCCCCCAAAAGTTAGGATGATATCCTCTTCGATCGTTCCACGTATCCTGTTATCGCCTTGGGTGCCGATAATATCAAGTCCACCCCCACGATTTTCAACTGCCGATTGTGGCTGAGTTGGATTAGTTACCTGTGTCATTTACATTCCCCCCCTAAATTATTTTTTCTACTTGTTCCCTTCAACGGGATTTCATCAATTAAACGGGACATCGGTTGAGACCCAGATTGACCCGGCTGCTATAGGCTTTCATGTACCATTTTTAATGGGACTATGCTCTTTGATAGAACTTGCACGCCAGATGGCAAATAATGATCGATCGCACAAATTGCGATCGTCAGGATTGCGTAATAATTAACAGAGTGCCATTTCTTAGTACGCTTCAATCAACCTGACTGTTCAGTTAAAATATTAGTTCCCCAAAAAAACAAAAACACTAGATTTATCTCCAAAGCATTAAGCAGCAAGGTTTTAGAGGCCGAAATGAGTTATCCCCACAAGTTATCTGTGGGAATGGCCCGTGCATAAGATATTTTCTGTCATGGGAAGCACGTCAACGCAGCCTTCCACAACAAATCAATAGCAGCCCTTTGTAAAAGTGTCAGTGCTGCCTAAGTCTTAGGTAAGTTGGAATACAGCTATATTTAAAAAATTAATTTTATAAATTATAGTTTTCAGCAATTATTTATTGCTAATTGCTAATTCCGACGCGCTCGAACACAATAAATTAACAATTAGCAATTTCCCGAAAAAATCGTTGGCATTCATAGACAAGCTGTACTATTTACCCGCTCAGTGTGATTCTAAGTCTGCTGGTGACCCGTTGACATAGCTCTGGCTGTCGTAGCTGTAGATGTGAGCGTCAGTTTGGAAAAGATAATTGATTGAACTAGCTGCATAGTAGGTCAGCACTAGCAGCGACACTGCGTTAAGAATTCCATAAATTCGCTTCTCAGACATTTCGTTCATTTTCACTCCTAGGGTTTGTGCAAATAGTGAATTTTGATACTGTGACGGCACTTTTTTGGGGAAGTTCCCAAAAATGCAGCACCAGATCAAAATTCCATCGCTCGCCTTATAAACTCACTCGTTATTCCTCCCATAAAACAAGTCCTGCTTGAGACAAGCAAGAGTTTTGTTGGCTATTTCATATTGAAGTCTCTGCCTTTAATTGTGTATCTAACTGTGGTAAGAGTTTCGGACTTGTGGCGATGTCGAACTCTACAATTTTCTGTTGGAAAGCTGCTACAATCTGTCAATATCTAACATCAAAAGCTTACAGGGTAAAGAGTATAGCTTTTTATCAAAAACCAGCAATGATTTTCGCCAATTCGATTAATGGTACGCAGAAGCCGGAAATAATAAAAATCATTAAGTTGTCAGCCGAACGCTAAAATATGTCTGAAGTTATACTCTTGCCAGCAAGAAAACGTGTTAAATTTCCTGTTAAGTTTGAGCTTGGTGGAGGTGGCAAGATAATTTATGACTGAAAAAATTTTGCGGTCGCTGTCCAAAATCGGGGTCTCACACTTTTGACCAATCAATCCCAAATCGAAAATCGAAAATCCTCTCTTCCCCCGAATTTATCCGTGGGGTCGCCTCTAAAATCTAAAATCTAAAATCTAAAATCGATTGACTGAGTGGCAGCCTTAAATCACAATCTCACCAAATAACAGCAGGCATCAAAAAACAGAAGGCAGAATTTGATAGGGGTAAAAACATACTGTTTTAGGATTCAGTATTTTTATTATCTGATTCCACCTTCTAGATGCCACGTTTTGTAATAAAACAAGATGATTTACTCGATGGGAGGAGCGAGGAATGATGATTCAGGCAAGATGACTAACTATGTTTGAGTCAGTTACTTCCACAATTTACTATAATTTTTGCTCTGCTTTAGCTTCTTGTTCAACCGACTTTCTGCTACTAATTTGAAACAGGGATAAGGGTAGAACAATAGGCCAAACCAGGGGGCCGAGTAGTAAGGCCACCCAAGAGAGCAAGTCTTTTTTGGATGTTGAAGTATCGTTCCAAAAAACAATGAACCAAACCACAAAAACGATTAAGGAAACCGAAAAGTAGCCAATAATGAGCATTCTTTTACCTGCCTGCCTATAGATGGGGTCGAAGTATTGATAATTTATTGTATCTCAGGCTGCGGCTCGCCGATCGCAACTGGAGGCCTTGGTGAGGAGTGTTGAAAACGAACAGTTTTACCAGTCTGGGAGTCCACAGCCTAGGATGTCGGAGGCACACCGACGAAACCACCAACAATCGCGCTCAAAGTCTTGCCATCAGGAGTTTTTGAGGTTTCGTCCAACCTGGAGGCTACCGCCACAATCACAGCCAATGCGATCGAGGTCTCTCCTTTTAAGTGATTTGACTCACGTACACTTAGAGATTTAGATCACAAGCAGATCTCAGAAAGATCACAGAGCTTACCCGACGGCCATCACCCTACTCTGTTCTCAAATGCTGGATATTAGAATAGCCGAGTTCAACGAGATTTCATGCAAACTCTGACTTTAAAATCCGATCGCACGATCGCTGAACTATTTTATCAAGTAACGCATTCGGGCAATCTGAGTCGTACCGAAAGTCACGGACTGCGTACACTTTGTGAAAGCGCTCTGTGCGAAGACGATCGAGATGCAGTCAACCGCCTACTTCACGCTATCCGCCGCGGATGGGTCAGAATTTCCGATTAGTACCCTCAGACAGTAAGTTTAGATTGGTAGTTCTACTCTGTCTGGTGTAAAGCTTTGCCCGCAAGTAAGATTTCCGTGAGTAGGTCTCTCCATTAACCCTCTCAAAAATATTTTTTGTTGCGATCGTGGCGATCGCACCCGGTTTCTTGAAGATGCCGGGATTTTTGATGCAAAACCGTTAACAGTCCTTAGTGCTGTCCCCGCACGCGGACAGTAGTCAGTAGTCAGCAGCGGGCACTCATTAAGTATATCTACGGAAAAAAAAACTACACAAAGATACCCAGTAAATGCAAGCAAAGTGGGTTTCCCAACACCGTAAAAGTTTTACGTTTAATATCGGTTGATTTAGTTAGGAGTAATTACTTAGTAGTCATCGCAAAAAAAAGGCAGTACATTGTAGGTGTTTTTCAGCGTCAAGATCGCTCATATACAAAAGAGTAAATGAGTGTTCTCACCCCTCAACGCATCTATGTTTATTGGTAAGGACATACTTAGTGATTTGTTAAATTAATATTAATTTGTTTGTCAGCAGCTTTTAACAAAAAACACAGATTTTGGAGTTACTAAAAAGGAGGAATCGGGACGGGGTTTGTGTTTCGAGATGCTCTCTCGATCGAGGAAACATCCGCTCCCCAAGTCCGATTGACACAAATCACCAATCAAGACAGAATCGATCACATTTACTGGCGTATTTGAATCACATAAATATTTGGAAAATCAGTCAATAATGTCAAAAGTGATTTCAAAAAAAACCAATGATGACCCAAACGTTTTTACCTCAATTTACGATTGCAGAGCTAGTGTTTCAGGTATATCACTCCGGTCTGCTGACTCCCACTCACCGACAACAGCTCAAGAGTGCGCTATTAAATGACTGTCTTACCGAAGAAGATCAAACAGCCATCAACCGCTTGCTCCACGCGGTTCGCCGGGGCTGGCTGAAAGTTGTAGATTAAACTGTTACCCAAAATTTTGCCACTTCTCTTTAAATGCACTGTCAATCAATTTGAGATTTGAGATTTGAGATTTGAGATTTGAGATTTGAGATTGTCTCAACAGATAAATCTGGAGATTGAACTTTGATCTAAAATTTTTGACTCTCCACTAGGCGAGTCTCGGAGGCCTGTCTCCGTTTTTGGGCGGGGTAACCTGAAGATCGAATTAAATCCCCTCAATAAAATCTGGAATTAAGCTAAATGTAGGGTGCGCCACCAGCACCCTGCGGTTTTAAATTCTGTGTTGCAAGCTTATTTACTCCGAGATTGTGCCGTCAGGCATCATAGCTTCTCTCAGATTCGCCTCCTTCCAATTTGTCCCGCGCAAAGAAGCTTGATGCAAGTTTGCTCCCCTGAAATTTGCTCCTTTAAGGGAAACTCCGCTCAAATCTGCTAGATGCAGATTTGCACAAATCAGGTTAGCTCCGCTCAAATCTGCTCCCTTCAAATTAGCTTTTTCGAGATTTGCTTCTGTCAAATTAGCCCAACTCAAATTTGCTTGAGTGAGATTAGCATGGCTGAGATCGGCTTGTGTTAAGTTGGCGTCAGTTAAATTTGCTTGAGTCAGGTTGATTCCGCAAAGTTTTACTTCTGTCAAATTGGCACCTTGCAAGTTAGCGTTAACTGCATAAACTTGAATCAAAATTGCCCGTTGAAGGTTGGCATCTCTGATGTCTGCACCCCTGAGACTCGCCCCCGTAAAATCTGCCCCGCTGAGCACGGCACTCCGCAAGATAGCTCCGCTCAAGTTTGCTCCCACTGCATTGCATTCGCCAAAATTAGCCGACTTGACATCCACCCCGGCGTAAACGCACGGGGATTCCTAAGACTCACGACTTAGGTTTCTGCTTCCGTCCACTAGGGGTTTTCGCACCTGCCTTAACAGATTTACTCTGTTCGGGTCTTACAGTCGCTCCACAGACTGACACGGCAAGCCCTGCCGCCAAAATGTTATGAGCTGCATTGATATCTCGGTCATGGTGAGTACCGCACTGAGGGCAATCCCATTCCCGGATATTCAACGGCATCTTTTCAACGATGTGACCGCAATTGCCACATCGTTTAGAACTCGGAAACCAGCGATCGATCTTAATTAAAGTGCGACCGTACCAATCGCACTTGTAGTCAAGTTGTCTGACCAATTCCCCCCAACTTGCATCACTTATAGAAGCAGCAAGTTTCCGATTTTTAACCATATTTTTCACAGCTAAATCTTCTACGGCGATGGTTTGGTTTTCACGCACCAACCGCGTTGTTAACTTGTGAAGATTATCTTTCCTTGCATCAGTGATTTCTTGATGCACTTTCGCTACTTTAAGCCGTGCCTTTTGACGGTTGTTTGACCCTTTTTGCTTGCGACTTAAAGATTTCTGCGCTCTTCTAAGCTTGTGATACTTGGCCTTGAATCCTTTGGGATTGGCAATCTTTTCGCCGTTGCTCAGTGCAAGCAAGCTTGTGATTCCTAAATCGATGCCGACTTGACTGTCTGTTTTAGGTAGTGCTTCAATTTCAACATCTACCAACAGAGAAACTGACCACCTACCTGATGGTGCAAGCTTCACGCTTAAGGTTGATGGTGTTGCACCATCAGGTAGTGTCCGGCTCCAGCGAATCGGTAACGCTTGGGTATTTTTTGCTAGGTAAACTTGTCCATCTCTGAACTTAAATGCTGACTTGGTAAATTCTGCACTACCACCATTGCGTTTCTTTTTGAAGTTGGGGTATTTCGCCCGCCCGTCAAAAAAGTTAGTATAAGCTGTTTGTAAATGTCTCAAACACTGCTGCAATGGCACACAGCTAACGTCATTGAGGAAATCTAATTCCTCAGTTTTTTTCCAATCTGTCAGCATACTAGAAGTTTCAGCATACGCTACCCGTTTTTGGTCTTTGTACCAAGCTTCAGTCCTCGCTGCCAAAGCGCGGTTGTAGACCAAACGGATACAGCCCAAAGTACGTCGCAACAAACTTTCTTGTTCCGGCGTTGGGTAGAATCGATAGCTGAAGGCTTTTAGTGTCATGCTTACCTTGAGTGCGCTATTTTCACATACTAGCACGTCTTATGTGAAATAATAAGTCTTAACAAAAATTTAAGTAAAGCCGTCCTATAAGGCGATGCACTGAGCGTAGCCGAAGTGACGGGGTTTCTAACCCAATTTTATGATGAACGACCTTTACATTTCTTGGTCTGAGTACCACCGAAAAATTGAAGATTTGGCTGTAAAAATTGATGAATCTCAATGGAAATTCGATCGCATTGTCTGTTTGGCGAGGGGAGGGCTGCGCGTCGGCGATACTCTGTCGCGGATTTTCGACAAACCTCTGGCGATTTTAGCGGCCTCGTCCTATGGTGGGGCGGAGGGAAAAGTCCGGCGGGCGATCGAGTTTGCGCGGGATTTGACAATGGTGGGCGATAATTTGGGCAGCCACATTCTGCTAGTTGACGATTTGGTGGATTCGGGAATTAGTTTAGAGCAAGCTATTGTTTGGCTGAAGAGTCGTTACGGCGAGGATATTCAGGAAATTCGGACTGCTGTGCTTTGGTACAAGGCTTGCTCTGTTGCAGTGCCCGATTATTATGTAGATTATTTGGCTGACAATCCTTGGATTCATCAACCTTTTGAAATGTACGAAAAGATGAGTGCGGCTGATTTGGCGGCGAAAGCGGGGA
The DNA here is from genome assembly GCF_020738665.1 of Microcoleus sp. PH2017_08_TRC_O_A. Lineage (NCBI taxonomy): Bacteria > Bacillati > Cyanobacteriota > Cyanophyceae > Oscillatoriales > Microcoleaceae > Microcoleus > Microcoleus sp. PH2017_08_TRC_O_A. The sequence continues at coordinate 7,486 of NZ_JAEQCE010000022.1, read as the reverse complement.
GTTACTGAAATCCGCCCCTAGGCGTGTTTTGTTTGAAGTTGCTCTTTTACCCAAGCTCGAAATGCTCTGATTGTTGGGCTTCTTCCTTGGGTGTTGCTGCGATCGACATATTGGGGAATTATATCAATAATGGGAAAATATAAGACGGCGGTTGAAACCGCGTCTACAAAAACGAATTCCGCCTCCGCGGAATGAAGAAATAAATGAAGAAAATCGCGTAATTTTCACCATCTTATCTTCAACCCGCGCACCATCCGGGTTTTGTTTGTATAGACGCGGTTTCAACCGCTCCATCTAAGAATCAGCGAACCGAAAGAATACGATCGCCCAATTCGACACTTCCAGCCAAAACTTCCTGACGCGCCCACTTATCCGCCGCCAGAATATCATCCAAAGCAGGAGTTTCACAGTTATCCGCTTGATGTTTGTCGCACACCTTCTCAATCAACTTCGGAATATCCAAAAATGTAATCTTTTCCTCCAAAAATAGCGCTACCGCCTGTTCGTTTGCCGCATTCAGCACCGCCGGCATCGAACCACCTGCACGTCCCGCCGCATAGGCTAACTGCATACAAGGATACTTTTCGTGATCGGGTTCTCGGAAAGTTAAATCACCGGATTTTACTAAATCCAGCTTCGGCCAATCTGTTTGAATTCGCTCCGGCCAAGACAAAGCGTAAAGTAGGGGCAAACGCATATCCGGCCAGCCCAATTGTGCCAAAACCGATGTATCTTGTAGCTCAATTAACGAGTGAATGATACTCTGGGGATGGATGACAATATCAATGTCATCATAATCCATGCCGAACAGGTAATGAGCCTCAATTACTTCTAATCCTTTATTCATCAAAGTAGCAGAATCAATGGTGATTTTCTGCCCCATCGACCAATTCGGATGTTTCAAGGCATCGGCGACTGTTACTTGTGCTAATTTGTCGATCGGCAAATCTCGAAAAGAACCGCCCGAAGCTGTGAGAATAATTCGGCGCAACCCTCCCGCCGGTATGCCTTGGAGGCATTGAAAAATTGCCGAATGTTCCGAGTCTGCCGGCAATATTTTAACCCCGTATTTTTCGATCAGGGGGTTGACAACGGGGCCGCCGGCGATTAATGTTTCTTTATTGGCTAAGGCGATATCTTTGCCTGCTTTGATAGCGGCAATTGTTGGCAGCAAACCGGCACAGCCAACTATGCCGGTGACGACGGCTTCAGCATCGCCATATTTGGCAACTTCGACAACGCCTGACTCGCCAGCAAGTAAAATAGGTTGAGGGTCGAGATCTGCGATCGCGCTTTGCAATTCCTCTAATTTATCTTCGTCGCAAATCGCGACAATTTCTGGTTTAAACTGGCGAATTTGTTGTGCGAGTAACGTTACATTTCGTCCGGCGGTTAACCCGACAATCCGAAATTGTTCCGGGTATTGAGCTACAATATCCAGAGTCTGAGTGCCGATGGAGCCTGTGGAGCCGAGAAGAGTTATTGCTTTCACAATTTTTTAAGGTTTTGTGGATTATTCTAATATTACGATTACCGGAACTAAAATTAGCGGTTAACTATGCCGCAATACGGTTCAATTAAGACAGATCCCCCCTAACCCCCCTTAAAAAAGGGGAGTAGGGGGTGGGACAAGAATGCTCTCAAAGTCAACCCCTACTCCCCTTCTTAAGGGGGATTTAGGGGGATCTCCGGCGCATAAATAGTTTTAAGTGAACCGTATTGAACTATGGCGTGGTAAGCATATTTGAAGGAATCATATTTTGAGTCGTCAGTTAGTGCCAGATTTCATGGAAAATGGGGAAAATTTTGCTGATGACCATGAGGATATCGGCGTTGGAATCGGGGAAAATATAGAAGAAGGTCGATCGCGCTTACCGTCGAGTTTGGTTTGGGCGATCGCCATTGCTGCTACAATTTTCTTTGCCTGTAGCAGTTTACGGCACGCTTTATTCCAATCCACAGCCTTCGATTTGGGAATTTTTGACCAAGCAATTTACTTGCTGAGTCAAAACCAAACGCCGTTTTCTTCCTTGATGGGTATTCATATTTTGGGAGATCACGCTGCGGTAATCTATTATCCGCTGGCTTTGCTGTACAAAATTTACCCGGATGTGCATTGGCTGCTGTTGGTACAAGCAGTTGCTTTATCGCTGGGAGCCTGGCCTAGCTGGAGTTTAGCGCGTTTGGCGGGTTTAAATCAAGAAGAGTCTCGTGCGATCGCCCTAATTTATTTGCTCTATCCGGTGGTATTCAACATCAACTTATTTGATTTTCACCCGGAAGTAATCGCTTTACCCGCACTGTTAGCAGCAATTTTAGCAGCGCGCTTAAATAAACTGGTGTGGTTTTGTACCGCAATTCTGCTGGTGTTAAGTTGCAAGGCAGTTTTGTCTATAACCGTTGCTGCTATTGGCTTCTGGTTATTTGTTTGCGAGAAAAAACAACGATTTGGGGCGATCGCACTTTTACTCGGTGTAGCATGGTTTTTGATAGCTTCCCAAAAAATCATCCCCTACTTTAGCGGTAGCGAAGTCGCCGGAGTCGGGCGTTACAGCTATTTAGGCAAATCAGTCCTAGAAATCATCATCAACCTCATATTAAAACCACAGCTAGTATTAGGAAAAATCCTTTCCTTCGACACATTCAAATACTTATTTGTCCTCACCTTACCCGTAATTTGGCTGTTGCTGCCATTCTCCCGCAAAAGCAACCTCAAATATTTAACATCCCTAATTCCAGCCATCCCTACATTAATTATCAATATCCTCTCCGATTTACCATTTCAACGCAGTTTAGCTTATCAATATTCAGTGCCAATTGTCCCATTTTTAATCTTAGCAATTATCGCCAAAGAACAAGCAATAAAAAATACAAACATACTCAATCAACCGTTATCTAGCGCACCAAATACCGCAAAGCTACAATTTAAAAACATCCAAATTCGGCAACTTTGGCTGGGAATGCAATTACCCAAAGCAATGATAATTTGGTCATTAATAATATTCCTATTGCTGGGAGAATCCAAAGACTTTATTCTGTACGCAAATAGACTAGATACCTGGCAAGCCACACGAGAAGCAATCGCCAAAGTTCAACCCCAAAGCAGTATTTTAACAGATAATAGACTTGCTCCTCACTTTGCCCATCGCCCCACAGTCAAATTACTTTCACAAATTTCACCCCAAACAAATTTAGCTGAATTTAAATACATATTATTAAATCTCCGCCATCCCTGGCCAGATACTGAAAAAATTGGTAACACCTTAGCAAATCAACTTAAAAACGATCGCGCTTTTCAATTAACTTATCAAAAAAACGAAGTTCTACTATTTAAACGCATCGCCGATTAAACCAAGAAAATGCTAACCTTACAATCCCCAAAATCCCATCCAGTATTGTTAATGATTGTCGTAACAACGATAATTTTATTTGTAGCCAGCAGCGCCCGCCACGCTTTATTTCATTCCACTGCATACGACTTAGCCATTTTTGACCAAGCAATTTACTTAATCTCCCAAAATCAAACACCATTTTCCTCATTAATGGAAATCAATATTTTAGGAGATCATGCTGCCTTTATCTTCTATCCCCTAGCCTTACTCTACAAAATATATCCCGATGTTCACTGGCTGTTATTCGTGCAAGCTTTTGCCCTAGCCTTAGGTGCTTGGCCTAGTTGGAGTTTAGCACGTCAAGCGGGATTAACTGAACCAAAGGCGATCGCCATTTCAGCCATGTATCTGCTATATCCCGCAGTATTTAACGTCAATCTCTTCGACTTCCACCCCGAAGTCATAGCAATGTCCGCCATTTTAGCAGCAATCCTAGCCGCCAGACTGAATAAAACATTGTGGTTTTGTGCAGCCATCCTCTTAATCTTAAGCTGCAAAGCCGTGCTATCTTTGACAGTCTTGATGATGGGAGTTTGGTTATTCTTCTTTGAGAAAACCCGCAAGTGCGGACTCATTGCTATATTTCTCGGTGCAGCCTGGTTTTTGATAGCTACTCAAGCAATCGTACCATATTTCAATCAAGGCAAACAACACGCAGGTGTCGGGCGATATCAATATTTAGGAAACTCAGTTTTGGAAATTGCGATTAATTTAATCTTGAAACCAAATCTCATTTTAGGCCGTTTGTTTTCGACTGATACTTTCGGATATTTGATTTTGTTGTTTTTCCCTGTAATTTGGTGGCTTTCCCCGCGCCACCTGTCACCATTAATAGGTGCTTTTCCCATGCTAGTGATGAATATTCTTTCGGATATTGACGCCCAGCGAGATTTGATTCACCAGTATTCAGTACCGATATTTCCTTTTGTATTAACCGTGGTAATCTCTACCATAGCAGACAGACAGCAAAGAGGCAATAATTTTTGGAAAAATGCCGGAAATTATCTATGGAATCACCGCAATTTGATGCCGCGAATTTGGAAGCCAGTCTCGAAACGTATTTCGATTAAATCTGTCAAACATATCTGGATGCGCCGCCTGTGGATTCACCGCAGTTGGAGGTGGGGAAAATTGCTATTTGCTAATGTGTCTAAATTGTTAATTTTGTGGTCGTTTTTGAGTTTCTTAATTTTAGCAAAGTATGGATATTTTGGGACAATTTATTTAGAGTCTCTCGATACTTGGCAAGCGACGCGGCAGGCAATTAATAGAGTGCAAACTCAAGGCAATGTCTTAACGGATAATTCCCTAGCAACTCATCTCGCTCATCGTGCAACAATTAAATTGTTGCATCAAGTTGCCAACGGACAAAGTTTGAATGAATTTGAGTATGTGCTATTAAATATGCGCCATCCTTGGCACGATACTGCGGATACTGCTGCGAGTGTCGTGACTCAACTGAAACAATCTCCTGCATTTAAAATTAGCTTTCAGCAAGATGATGTTTTTTTGTTTCAGAAAATCAGCAATTAGTAGACTTATTGCAATTATTCATTGATAAACCAACCGCAGATTTAAGGCAAATGCAACACAGACAGACGCAGATAATTTTAAGATAATTTGGGAATGAATACAATATGAACAATTTTAAGCTAAAATATCATCCAGTAAGTTGGCAAATCGCCCTTTTCGCCCTAATATTTTTTCTATGCAGCAGTGTACGCCACGCCCTGCTTGAATCCAACGCCTTTGAGCTCGGAATTTACGATCAAGTAGCGTATCTCATCAGTCAAGGAGAAACGCCATTTTCCTCATTTCTGGAAATTCACCACCTGGGAAATCACGCCGCTGGGGTGATGTATCCCGTGGCTTGGCTGTACAAAATATATCCCGATGTTCATTGGCTGTTGTTAGTGCAAGCAGTCGCCCTGACATCCGGGGCTTGGCCGGCTTGGGGTTTGGCCATTCAAGCTGGGTTAAAGAATAGTATAGCTTGGGCGATCGCCTGTATCTACCTTTTCTACCCCTTAGTCTTCAATGTCAACCTCTTCGACTTCCACCCCGAAGTCATTGCTTTACCCGCACTGCTAGCAGCAATCCTCGCCGCGCGGCTGAATAAAACTCTGTGGTTTTGTGCTGCCATCGTCTTAGTTTTGAGCTGCAAAGCCGTGTTATCTTTAACTGTAGCTGCGATGGGATTGTGGCTCTTATGTTTTGACAAAAAACGCAATTGCGGGCTGATAGCTCTATTTCTTGGCGTAGGTTGGTTTCTGGTAGTTACTCAGGGAATTATACCATATTTCAATCAGGGAAGAGAACACGCGGGAATCGGGCGATATCAATATTTGGGAAACTCGGTTTTAGAAATAGCTGTTAATTTAATCTTGAAACCAAATCTAATTTTAGGGCGTTTGTTTTCTGCTGACACTTTTGAATATTTAGCCTTATTAATATTACCTGTAATTTGGTGGATTTCGCCACGGCATCTGACACCTTTAATTAGCGCTGTACCAATGTTGGCGATGAATATTCTTTCGGATATCCCCGCTCAACGAGACTTGATTCATCAATATTCTATTCCGATATTGCCGTTTTTGTTGGTTGCGGTAATTTCTAGTTTAGCAGATAGGAATCAGCACCAGGGAAATACAATCTTTGATAAATTGCCAATTCCTAAATATCAATTACCGAGAGTGATTGTAATTTGGTCGTTAATTGGTTTCTTAGCTTTAGCGAAATACGGCTATTTTTGGACTATTTATGTAGATTCCCTCGACACTTTGTCGGCTAGCAGAGAAGCGATCGCCCTCGTCAACACAAAAGGCAGTGTTTTAACCACTTCTCACATGGCTCCGCACTTAACGCACCGCCCTGTAGTACGCTTAACTCAGGCTCAGACGCCTCCTGGAAATCTCGCAGAGTTTGAGTATGTCTTGCTAAATCTGAGGTATCCTGGCTGGATGAGCGATCGAGCTTTTGTGCAAAACCTCATAACTCAACTCGCCAACCATCCCCAATTTACACTCAAATATCAGCGGGATGACATTTATCTATTTGTCCAAAACGCTAATAAATGATTTTATATCATCTCATATCGAGCGACATAATATTTTACCTGGTCAAATTGACGCTTAATAGCTGGTAAAAGTATAGTCATCTATTACATGACATGGGAGGCTTCAATTCCCTCCCCTTTCACTTTTACTTCGAGCGGATTAACCCGCCTCGGCTGAGCTACGCAGCTCTCTATCCCATCGCCAAAGGCATTTGGGATTGCTTTTCTCAAAATATTATAAGATCCATTAACATCAGCATTAATCAATCGACCGTCTGATGTTTTGTACAATCCTCTCTTAATTCGCTTTCCACTAAATTTGGCATCCTGGGCGCCAATATTCCCATAGACAGGAATTGGATCTAAATTTAAAAAATTCGATTTGGAAGTATAGGATTCTTCTTGTTCTATCACTTTTATTCCCATCAATTCAGCTTTGTATTTCAACATTTCAATTAGTCGAGCATGAGGAATGCTGACAAAGTTTTGATTTGTTTTCTTGCCTAAATTGATCTCATTTTTCCATTGTACGTTTTTGCCAATTACTAGCGTCCCTATCTTTTGTGATGCGAGCAGATTGACTATCTGCCGACTGGCGTGGTGCAAGTAATTATCCACTTTTTGTCGCCCGTTAATCAGTAAAGGGACAAATCCCGGCTGATTTGAAGTTAGCGCTACTAAATTATTCAATCCTAAATCGATACTAGCTACTAATTCTTTTGGGTTTTCATCAACGGTGGACTCCGGCTCAGTATCAGCATTGTAAATTACCTCAATTACATAGGAATCGCATTTTGGCACTAATCTAATTTGACAAATTTGTTCGGGATTTACAAGAGTCTTTATTGAGATATTCGTACCGGAAAGCTTGATAATTCCTTTCTTTAGTTGCTTACTACTAATCGCCTGAATGGTATAAACGAGAATATTTCGACCCTTGACTTTATCTTTGTACTTCGGTAACTTTGGGCGTCCACTAAATTTTGTGGGTTCATTTTTGTAAGCTTTGACTGCTTCAAAGAAAGATTTCCAATTCTTG